>CAZNXD010000031.1:964-11559 GCA_964576935.1 uncultured Pirellulales bacterium
CCGCCCATCCTCAACTGAGGCATAAGTGGGTGCAAATGGGCAAAGCCGGGATATGCTGCGATGCGTTCGGCGACTTTCGGGTTGTACTTCATCGTGCAGGAACCGAGCGGATAAAAGTTTGTATCAACTCCGAAGTTCATGCGAGACAGCGCCGTGAAATGCCTAATCACATCCAGCTCGCTCAGTTCCGGTAAGTCAGCCGGTGATTGGCGCAGAAGATTACTTTTGAGATTTATGGTGGTCGGCACATCAATTGTACTGGTGTGAACGGCACGGCGGCCGGGTACGGACTTTTCGAAAACCAGTTTCATAAAACAGACTCCAGAGCTTCGGCTAACATTCCTATTTGCTGCTTTGTTCTTTTTTCGGTGACAGAAATAAGCATGGAATTTTCCATGCCTTTGTAATATCTGCTCAATGGGAAACCGGCGGCGATGCCTTTTTCAATGAGCTTGGCGATTACGTCAGCGGCCTCGCAGGGCAAATCGAGAACGAACTCATTGAAAAACCACTTGGCCCAGAAGTGCGGCCGAACACCAGGGATGGCGGTGAGCCGCTCGAAGGCATAGCTTGCCTTGTCGGCGCATAGTTGGGCTACTTCCTGCAGGCCTTGCTTTCCCACCAGCAGTAAATAGGTAAGAGCGGTCAAAGCGCAAAGGGCTTCGTTGGAACATATATTTGAGGTGGCTTTATCTCTTCGAATGTGCTGCTCGCGGGCCTGGAGAGTCAGGACGAAACTTCTTCTATCGAGCCTGTCTTTTGTCAGGCCAACGATTCGGCCGGGCATCTTGCGGACGTACTGCTTGCGCGAGGCCATAAAGCCCAGATAAGGTCCACCGAATGACATTGGCATACCAAGACTCTGGCCTTCGCCGGTGACAATGTCAGCTCCCATCTCGCCGGGCGTTTTCAGGATTCCCAACGATATGGGATAGCACGAGACGACAAGCAATGCTCCTTTTTGATGAGCGGCGGTAGCTATATCGGTGAAATCATCGATACAGCCGAAGAAGTTTGGATTCTGCAATATGACCGCCGCCGTCTGGTCGTCGAGCTGTTCGTAAATCTGCTCACGATTAGCCCGGCCGTCAACACAATGAGTCTCTTTGAGGTCGATGTGCAGGTTGCGCGTGTACGAATCAATCATGACACGATATATGGGATTGACGCTGTCGTCGATGATGACTTTATTTCGGCCGGTGATGCGCAAGGCCATCATCATGGCTTCATACATTGCTGTTCCGCCGTCGTAGAGTGAAGCGTTGGCGACTTCCATATCGGTCAGCCGGCATATGGCCGACTGATATTCATATGTGGCCTGGAGGGTGCCCTGTGAAAGCTCGGGCTGATACGGCGTATAGGCCGTATAGAATTCGCTGCGAGATATAACCGAGTAAACCGCCGCCGGTATGAAATGGTCATAGAAGCCGCCGCCGAGAAAACACGTCAGTGAGATGGAATTCTTATCCGCCAGTTCAGCCAAGGCGTTTCTAACCTGCTGCTCAGTCAAACCGGCGGGCAAGTTAAATTCATGGCAGATAAGCTCGGCGGGGACATCGGCGAAGAGGTCATCCATAGTCAGGCCGATTTCACTGAGCATTTGTTTTTGCTGCTCGGCGGTGTTTGATATGAACGGCATTTGCTTACAGTCCCTTTAGGTATTGTTCATATTGTTTGGAATCCATCAGGCTCTTTGTCGAGTCACTGTCGGTGATTTCGATTTTACAGAGCCAGCCGGCTCCGTAGCAGTCTGAGTTAATCTTTTCCGGCTCGGACTCAAGAGTTGAATTGATTTCAATAACTTTACCGGCAACGGGTGCATAGACATCACTCGCAGCTTTGGAACTTTCGACCGCAGCAATTTCGGCCTTTGGGCTAAACTGTGCGCCTACTGCGGGAAGTTCGACAAAAGTAATCTCGCCCAACTGCTCTTGCGCGTAATCAGTGATTCCGATGGTTGCGATTTGGCCCTGGATTTTGGCCCACTCGTGGTCTTCGGTATAAAGCAATCCTTCAACGACCATATTGTCCTCCTATTGCTCAAAACTTTGCAAATCGAGTCACGATTTTTCCGGTGATATCAGCCTCAACGGTCTGAGACAGTTCGACACTTTGTTTGCGTCCTTTCTGCAACTGGCTTTGGTTCCGTGCCAAATAATAAAGTCCAATTTCTGTGCCCGGCTGGGCGGTATCTTTCTGAACATAGGCAAGGGCTATCTGTTTTTCGCCGACTTTTGCACAGCTTAGGACCGAGCCGACACATCGGCCGTCGCTTTCAACAATGGCATCGTCGGGTCTGGCCGGGCGAACGCCTTTAGCTCCGGGTAATTCAATCCGTGAAACAAGCATACTGATTCGCTCGGCTCTTTTCTGCATGACAGCCTTGCCGATGAAGAATTCTTTGTCGAGCTTGACCGCCCACGGATAGCCGGCTTCAAAAGGCGAAATGTCGAACTCACCGGCAAGCTCATGTCCATACAATGGCAGGCCAGCTTCGATTCTCAAGCTGTCCCTGGCGCCAAGACCACACGGCACGACACTAAATCGCCGGCCGTTTGTCAACAGCGTTTGCCAAACTGATGGTGCATCTTCAGGATGAACGAGCAATTCAAAGCCGACTTTTGCGCCGGTATATCCGGTGCGCGATATTATACAATCAATCCCGCTAATCGAAGTCTCAACAAAACAGAAAGGCTTAAGGCTTTCAACAATATCCTGTGACTTCTTATCTTTCAGAAGTTCCAGAAGCAAATTTAGCGAAGCAGGACCCTGCAAAGCAATATCGACGCGACAATCGGAGCCGCTATTCGTATCGCGCATATCACGAATTGTGACTTCAGCAGGCAACTTTCGGGCGGCATCTTCAATATCAACCGTCGCGGTGTTATTTTGTAATGCCTGGAGGTAAGTCTTTATCTTTGGTTCATTTGCGGCGTTTACTACCACCAAGAACTTTTCTTTCGACCTGCGGCACACGATTATGTCGTCAAGTATATTACCGGCGGCATCGAGTATGTAGCTGTACTGTGCCCGGCCCGGTTCGAGCCGGGCAACATCGTTAGTGGTTAGCTGATTGAGGAACTGCTGGGCATCACTGCCTGTCACTTCCAAAATACCCATATGCGTACAGTCGAAAAGGCCCGCGGTATTTCGCACAGCTTCATGCTCGGCGCTAATGGAAGTGAACCAAAGGGGCAACAAAGAGCCGGCGAAATCGGCCATGTGGGATTTGGCAGCGGAGCTGAGGTGCTTCTGATATAGAACGGTCCCGGCCGGCTCAGCCGGTTCAGGATTGAAAATAAAATTACCCTGCCGGTCACTGCTTTCCAATGTTGTGCCTCCGCATCGCACAGAAGAAACAGCTATATTAGACAAAAGCACAGTCAAGTCAACGGTCCACATATCAAAAACAGAAAGTTTCCATCGTAAAAATTTGTTAATCGCCCAATTTACAGCCTAAACCAATATCATTGATTGAATCGTACAGGCAGGGTATAGTATTTATCGCTCCTGTGATAAAAGGGAGGCTTTTAGTGACTCAACTAAAAAAACAACTTGGCTTGCCTGAGGTCTTTTCAATCGCGTCCGGCGCGATGATAAGTTCCGGACTATTCGTGCTGCCTGCTATTGCCTATGACAAAGCAGGCCCGGCTGTCTTATTATCCTACCTGTTAGCATCGATTCTGATTTTGCCGAGCGCCTTGAGCAAAGCGGAACTGGCCACCGCGATGCCTCGGGCGGGCGGGACATACTTCTTCATCGAACGAAGCCTCGGGCCAATGCTGGGTTTGTTCAGCGGTTTTGCGGGTTGGTTCAGCCTGGCATTGAAAAGCGCCTTTGCCATCGTCGGCATTGCTGTGCTGGTTGATGTGCTCTGCAGGAATTATTTTGGCTCGGCATTATCACAGTTTGAGCTTAAAGGGATATCCGTTGTTTGCTGCTGCGGGTTCACGATGCTAAATATACTGAGCGTCAAGCACACCGGCAGATTTCAGAGCATACTCGTGGCGATACTGCTGGGCATCCTCGCCGTATTCGTTATTCTGGGCGCTCCAAATGTTCAGGCGGTTAAATATACCGGATTCTTTGATAGCGGCTGGCGAACCATCTTTGCAACAGCCGGGCTGGTTTTCGTCAGCTTCGGAGGTCTAACCAAAGTCGCCAGCATCGCCGAGGAGGTAAAAGACCCCGGCAGAAACATTGCCACAGGAATGGTGCTGGCCTGGTTTGTCGTATCTGTTTTCTACATCGCCGCCATAATCGTAACAGTAGGCGTAACCACGGACGCCGAGCTGCGGGCCAGTCTTGTCCCACTATCACTGGCGGCGTCGAAATTTATGCCGCGGGCGGGTTTCGCCCTACTGGCCGCAGCAGCTATCGCCGCATTTGTGACCACCGCCAACGGAGGTATAATGACCGCCAGCCGGTCGCCAATGTCGATGGGCAGAGACCAGCTTTTGCCGGCTTTCTTTTCGCGCATCAACCGAAGATTCAGCACACCACATATCAGCATAATTCTTACAGCCGCTTTTATGATTTGTGCGATTGTCTTTCTGGACATTGAGCTGCTGGTCAAAACCGCTTCGACTGTTATGATTATACTTTTCACACTTGTGAACCTCAGCGTTATTGTCATGCGTGAGAGCAAAATCCAGAGCTACCGGCCGCGATTCCGCTGTCCTTTGTACCCGTATCTTCAAATCATCGCTATCGTCGCATACATAATTCTTCTTATCGATATGGGTAAAGTCCCGCTTTCTATTTGCGGCATGTTTGTCCTGTTCAGCGCAGCGTGGTATTTTCTTTACGTCCGCCGCAGGGTAAGCCGGGCCTCGGCGGTAATGCACGTTGTAGAACGTGTCACCGACCGTCAGCTCAAGACGGTTACTCTGGAAAATGAGCTGCGCGACATACTTATGGCGCGAGACGAGATTATCGAAGACCGCTTCGATGGTCTTATCCGCAACTGTGAGATTCTCGACATCCCCCACAAGCGTTCAGCCGAGAAGGTTTTTCGGCAGGTCGCTGGTATTTTAGCCAAACGGCTCGATACTAATGAATACGTACTTTTTGAAAAATTCCTTGCCCGTGAGGCGGAAGCTGGAACAGTCGTTCAGCCGGGTTTCGCCATACCGCATGTTGTTGTAGAAGGCAGCGGTAAATTTGACGTTGTATTAGTGCGGGCGGTCGAAGGTGTTAAGTTTCCACATACTCCAGAGCCGGTCAAAATAATGTTCTTTTTGGCAGGCAGCCAGGACGAACGCAACTATCACCTCCGAGCACTGATGGCTATAGCGCAAATTTCACAGGAGAAGGATTTTGAGAAGCGATGGCTCGGGGCCCGCGACATCCAGGGAATAAGAAATCTGATTCTGCTTTCGACCCGCCAACGCGATACAAATTGATGTAAAAGCACGACTTAAAACTTTTATTCACCGATGATTTTTACCAGCACACGCTTTTTTCTCTTGCCGTCGAACTCACCGTAAAAAATCTGCTCCCAGGGACCAAAATCGAGTTTGCCATTAGTGACGGCTACTACGACCTCGCGGCCCATGATGGTGCGTTTGAGATGGGCATCGGCATTATCTTCAAAGCCGTTGTGGCGATACTGTGAATGAGGTTTTTCCGGGGCGAGTTTTTCCAGCCAGACTTCAAAATCCTGATGCAGACCGGATTCATCGTCGTTGATAAATACGCTGGCGGTTATGTGCATAGCATTGACAAGACAGAAACCCTCTTTGATGCCGCTTTCGGCAAGGCACTGCTCAACATCGGGCGTGATATTTATCAATTGCCTTCTACTTGATGTATTGAACCACAGCTCTTTTCTATAGCTTTCCATGACTTTTTCCTAACCAGACAGCAACTTCTTGTAAACGGCTTCGATAGTATTAACCATAGTATCCGGTGCGAATTTTTCTTTGACAGATTCTCTCGCTGTCGAGCCCAATCTTAATCGCAGCTCTTTATCTTCAATCAGTTCGGCGCAGGCCTTGATAAGCTGCTGAACGTTTTTGGCCTCGATGAGTCTTCCGGTGTTTTCGTTCACCACTTCCGCCGCGCCGTCGAGGTCGAAGGCTATGGCCGGTTTGCCGCAGAGCATAGCCTGTGGTATAGCACGGGCCAGGCCTTCTCTTAATGAACAGTGCACGAGAATATCCGATGCCTGCAAAGCAAGAGGGATTTGGCTCGGGGGTAATAGGCCGGCGAATTTAATGCAGTGAGCAAGACCGAGTTTTGTTACCTGGTCTCTGTAATAATCGGACAAATTGCCGTCGCCGACAAACAGCCAGATTGCGTTTTCGAACTTTTTACTCAGCTCTTTGGCCGATTCGATTATGTAATCGTGCCCTTTTAATTCGAACAGCCTGGCAACTGTGGTCAATACTACCGCGTCCTTGCTGATTCCATTGTGGACGCGAAATTCGGTTAGCTGCTCTTCGGGCAGCGGGGTAAGAAATGCATCTTCCTCAATCGCTGAATACGCAGTAGTAAACTTATCTTCTGAGCCGATAACAGCATCGAGGGCCTGCTTTGTCATTGCATTGGCAACGCTAATGAAAGAATCGGTGCGTTTGGCTGCTGCTTTTTCAACAGCAATATAGAAACGATTCAGCAGATTGCTTTGATACTGATGAAACGCCAGGCCGTGTATTGTATGAACTATCTTCGTATCGCGTATTGCGTATCGCGTATTGCGTATTTTGTTTGCGGCATATCTGCCGAGGATGCCTGCTTTGGCTGAGTGTGTGTGGACAATATCCGGCTGCAATTTCTTGAGGTGCTTTTTGATTTTTCGATACGCGAACCAGTCCTTAGCCGGGTGAATTGCGCGAATCATTTCATCGACGGTAATAACTTTATAAGGCTCTTCTTTGGTCTTCTCGAAAAGCTCACCTTCAGGGCCGATTGCCGGGCCGGTTATCAGGGTTACATCATGGCCGCGCTGAGCCAGGAGTTTGCATGTTATGAGCGTATTCTCCTGCGCCCCACCTAAAATCAATCGAGTTATTATGTGAACAATTTTCATTCTTGATTATTCAGCCATAGAGAACACACGCCCAAATTGGGTTCGTTTTGGCTTTGTTTGGGTTCGTTTTTCGGCGAAATGGCCGTTTTTGGCCCAAAAACCGCATAAATTGGCTTTGTTTTGCAAAAAAAGTAACCGCGGATTGACGCGGATTTCCACGAATTAACACAATTTATAAGACACGGATTTACACTGATTAACACTGTTTTTACTAACAAACTTCTTTTCTTCATGGTCTTCATGTCAAAATATCAGAGGCAGAGGCGCTGGTCATTTTTAACCTGCCTATGTTAACATTTTACCTAACAATACCATATATTATACCATATTTTAAACATAAATCAAGCGGAAAATGCTGATTCTTTGAAAAAATAAATCACGAATAAACTCAATTTTTCCTGCCACAGAGAAAACCAACTTTTTCATCTAAGCCACAGAGGACACAGAGTTCACAGAGAACTATAATAATGGTAACCTACAATGCTTGTGTCCAAAACTGCCTGTTTATTTTGTGTACTGTCATTTTAATCTCCGGTCCACTGCTCCCATCCATCAATAGCGAGATCCATAGCACTGAGGATGTTCCTTTTCTGTTCAATTGATTGACGTGGAAAGCCTATTTCTTCCAGTGCTTGATCCATGTATGCTGTGAACTGAAGCGACCGGAAATTCATTAACTTTTTGAACTTTCCGAAATCTAGCGCCATCATATAACAAAATCCATTTATGGTATTACGGCATGCTTCTATTCTTTTTTTTGATTGTTGCGGAATCCTATCTAAATGTTCTTTGTCAAATGCCATTCCCAAAATTACTTCATGTTCTGGCGCGTTAGGTAAACGGCTCTTACTTTCATGATAGAGCTTTTCCACTTCTTTAGCTAGCCGTTTCGCTTCCTTTCGGAAACTTCGTTGCATTAGGTAATTGAATAGCCCCATGTTTCTTTCCGTTTAAAATTCTGTTCAATGGTTTTATGCTTACTTCTGATGTTGTCTATACCTCTGTGTTCTCTGTGACCTCTGTGGCTTAATATTTTATCCACATCAGGCACAGGCCCTGCGGCGGTGCGATGGGGCCGGCGGCGGTTCTGTCGCAGACCTCCAGTACTTTTTTCATTTTATCCGGCTGCCAGCGACCAATGCCCACCTCAACCAAGCTGCCTACAATATTACGAACCATATTATAAAGAAAGCCGTCACCTTCAACATCTATATAAATCCAGTCGTCCTGTGAAGCAGTAACATCGCAGCGCAAAATTGTTCGGACCGAAGAGTCACGATTGTCCTTGGCCGAGGCAAATGATTTGAAATCGTGCTTGCCGACAAGATATTGCGCCGCTGTGTTCATCGCCTGAGCATTTAGCTTTTCCGGGATATGCCAGCAATGTCGAACGTCGAGCACCGGGCGAAATTTGCCTGTATAGATAGTATAGCGATAGAGCTTGCTCGTAACCGCGCCGACCAAATCAAACTCCGACGAAGCTTCACTAACTTCGGTAATAGCAATATCATCGGGCAATCGGTCGTTGATTGCCTTTAGAAAGTTTTCCGTGGGGATGGGGCAGTTGAGTATCTCGAAAAGGCCGACCTGGCCAAGCGCGCTTACGCCCGCATCGGTTCTGCTTGCTCCGTGGACGGTGATTTTTCTTCCAACCAGAGATGTGACGGCATCTGACAGTTCGCCCTGGACGGTTCGCCGGCCCGGCTGAATCTGCCAGCCGTGGTAATCGGCGCCGGCGTACTGGATTGTGAGCAAAATCTTGCGAGGCTGCATCGCAGCTATTAGAGCAATTTTTCAGCTATCTGTACAGCATTGAGGGCGGCGCCTTTGCGAAGCTGGTCACCGGCGACCCAGATATTAATTCCGCGATTATCGGGAATCGATTCGTCCTGTCGGATCCGGCCTACGTAGACATCGTCTCTGCCGGCAGCGTCTATCGGCATCGGGAAGCGGTTCTTCTCGCGGTCGTCGATAATCGAAACGCCCGGCGCGGTGCTCAACAGGTCACGAACCTGCGCCGGAGTAATCGGGCCGGCAAATTCGAGGTTGATACTCTCGCAGTGGGTGCGGAATACCGGTATGCGAACACAGGTACAGGTAATCGCAATCTCAGGACAGTCAAAGATTTTTCTGGTCTCTTTGACCATCTTCGCCTCTTCTTCGTTATAACCGTTCGGACCCATTTTCGAATTGTGACAGAAACAGTTAAAGGCTATCTGGTACGGGAACGCTTTACAGGTCGGTTCTTTGCCTTCGAGAATTTCCCGGCTCTGAGTCTCCAGCTCAACCATTGCGGAATGTCCCGCACCGCTGGCGGCCTGATAGGTGCTAACAATCATTCTTTTGACCGGGTTGGCCTTATGCAAAGGCCAGACCGGCACTATACCGACTATGGTCGAACAATTCGGATTGGCGATAATACCTTTATGCTCCTTGATTTTTTCGGGATTTATTTCCGGTATCACCAAAGGCACTTCCGGGTCCATTCTGAAAGCGGAAGAGTTATCGACAACCACTGCGCCGCTCTTGACGGCTGCCGGCGCAAATTCCTTACTGCGAGAACCGCCCGCACTGAACAGAGCGATATCGATTCGGTCGAAGCTTTTGTCAGTCAGCTCTTCAACGATATATTCTTTGCCTCTGAATTCAATTTTCTTACCGGCGCTTCTGCTCGAAGCAAGCATTTTCAGTGAACTGAATGGAAATTCCCTTTCCTCGATGATTCTCAGGAATTCCTGGCCGACGGCCCCGGTCACACCTGCAATTGCTAATCTACAGCCCATCGTAAAATACTTTCTAAAAACCTGTTTACAAACACAAGGGCAGCCGACCATCGACTGCCCTGTCAAATCCACATTTTCGGCAAATTATATAAAAGCTGTGCGGTAATTGCAATAGGTTAGCCTGCGGCAGTCTTTTCGAGGCCGCCTGAGGCGCTTTTTTGCCAGATTTCGGCCATTATCGAGGCGGTGATGATACAGACAAAAACAAAAGCCGCGGCGGGCAAGGCGGCCTCGTCACCGAAATGAGTCAGGGCCAAAGTCGTACCAAGACCGGCATTTTGCATGCCGATTTCAACAGAAAGAGTACGCCTCCGGGCACGCTCCATCCGGAAAAGGCTGCCCAGGCCATAGCCGGACAACATGCCGTAGATATTCAAAATAACCACTGCGGCAATAACAACGAGACTAAGGCTGTACAATCGCCCCCTGTTTACTGCGATGACCATTGAGCAGATGAATATGATGAATGTCACCGAGATAGCAGGAAAGACGGGAAGAATTTTTTCGACCTGCCGCTTGAAAAAATAACGAAGCGCAAAACCGGCAAACAATGGAACCACAACCATCAGGAGAATATCAATCATCATCTTGACAAAGTGAATCTCAACCTTTGACCGGGCCAGCAGCCAGGTTAACAGCGGCGTGAGTATCGGGCAAAGTAAAGTCGAGACAGTAGTAAGCGAAACCGAATAAGCTGTATCAGCCTTTGCGACATAGCACATCACATTGCTGGCCATGGCCCCGGGGGCAGAACCCGTTAGAATCAAACCGGCAGCTAT
>CAZNXD010000032.1:0-11473 GCA_964576935.1 uncultured Pirellulales bacterium
TTATCTTGCTAACGGTAATAGGGGATTGTCAAACAAAGAACCGTCCCCCTGTTTTCGTCCCCTTGTTTTATGTATATAAAAATTATCAACTATTTTTCTTATTTTATTATTTTGTAAAGCTGTGAAGCCTGACCCCATTATCTTTTCGTTGCCAGTATTCCTTTATTTTTTTTTCAATCTTTCTATAAAATCATCTAAAAATATAGCATCTCCTCCTAATTTTATCACTATGTTCTTAAGCCTTTTATCATTAGTAACTAACACGATCTCCTCCTTAATCGCTGTTTCGCCAATTAATGCATCTTCAACTTGGTTGATATTTCCTTTTTTAATTTTGTTAAAAATAGTACCATCACCAAATTTTGATTCGTCATATCTAGAAATATCATATGCAGCGGATGAAGTTGAAATTAATATAGGTCTAATTTTAACCATAAATATATTTAATCTTGCTCTTCTATCTACATCACTGCATTTATTAATTTCATCAATTTGAATATGTGTAACATAAATTTCTACTTTCTTGCAATTTACAATATCTGATAGTTCCAATTTTCCATCAACCATATCGTCAAATATATTAGTATCAAAAATATATTTCTCTACAGCTTCTTTTTTTTCAGAATTAGATATAAAACTATCTCCGGACATATTACCCCCCCTTACTATAGAAAATAGGCACACCTTTCCTATTTGTTCGATTTTAGTTTTTCTTCTTAATTTCCTTAATAAACGCACTATATATTGAATCAAATAACAAAGATTTTAATCGGGCTTTGAGCTTTTCATTGTCAACTATTCTCCTGTAAAACTCTATGTTATTATTTAACAGAGTCTTCATTTCTTCATTAAAATAACTATCAAATACCACTTTAACTTTTCGCTTGGAATTGCTTTTGATTTTATTTTTTAAACCTTCGTTTTCCATAAGGTGACTTTTAATTCCGGCTAAGAATAGTTTATCATCATCAGTAAAATCGGTACCAAATGCCTCGTTTAACTCTTTAATAATTACAGATAGGGCTTCATTATACAAGGGAGTTGGTTCCCCACCTACATCTGAAATTGGTTTCAATTCTCCATATCCAATTAATTTGATTTCTTTTTTGCCTTTATTTTCGATTTTGTATGAATCAATATCCACATCCTCTAAGACATTGTAGGGTATGGTGTCATTTTCTGCGGGTAATTTTTTCAATAAAAATTTGCCAAATATATACAATTTTTCAAGTTTCACATCAAAGAATGGTATTAATTGAGATAAGAATGAGTATATATTTTGATATCTTCGCAATATTTTTTTAAAACTACCTCTTTTATCTTTATCTAATTTTTTAAATTCATCTACAACTGGATTTAAAATATTGTGAAGTTTTGGCTGGATTGCTCCTTTTTTATAATTATTCACAAAATTGTTTATGTCATTTCCATCAAAAATTTGAAAATCTAATAATGCATCATACAAATCATACAATTTGTGCGGATCTGTGCCTTCTTCTAAATAAGTTGATTCATAATAAGGCTGAAATGATTTTTGAATTACATCCGGTTTATTTACAAAATCAAGTACTAGAGTATCTTTCTTATAGGAATAAATTCGGTTTGCTCTGCTTAATGTTTGTACAGCTGCAATTCCATTTAGCTGTTTATCAATATACATTGTATGAAGCAGGGGCTCGTCAAAGCCGGTTTGAAATTTATTTGCCACAATAAGTACTTTACAATCATCCTCCCCGAAAGCATTTACAATTGTTTTTTTAGGTGGAAGGTTATTCATGGAATTCTCTGTATATTCTTGTTCATCGTGTTTTACAACACCGGTGAAGGCGACGAGTGTCTTAATGGGAAAATTCTTTTCTCTTATCTGTTTATCAAATTCTTTTTTGTATAGCACAGTATGAAGCCTTGACCTGGTTACCACCATTGCTTTTGCTTTTCCCTGTATCTTGTGGATAGTAGAATTCATAAAATGGGTGAGCATAATATCTGTTTTTCTTGATATGGCAACCGGGTGCACTTCAACAAAATTTCTAAGCAACTTTTTAGTTTTCTTTTCATCAAATTCAGGGTCGTCTTTTATTGTTTTAATCAATTTAAAATAACTCTCATAAGAAATATAATTTTTCAGAATATCAAGTATGAATCCCTCTTCTATTGCCTGTTTCATAGAATACAAATGAAAAGCTTTAAATCCTCCGTGCTCATCCTTTGTGCCAAACATCTCTAAAGTTTTATTTTTCGGTGTAGCAGTAAAGGCAAAGAAAGATATGTTTTTCAAATTTCTATAAGCTTCAATCTCTCTGAGAATCTCTTCATCAACTTCGCTCATAATTTCTGAATCAATTTTTTCTGCCTCTTCTAAACTATTTGTGGATAATGCTTTTTTCAACGCTTTGGCATTCTCTCCTGCCTGCGAAGAGTGTGCTTCATCTATAATCACGGCATAATTTCTTTCAGGAAGAGCACCAATCTCTTCCAGGATATAAGGAAATTTCTGGATAGTAGTTACTATAATATTGCTCCCTGTTTTTAATGCTTTTCTTAATTGTTCTGAATGCTTCTCAATTTTTTCAACAATGCCTTTTACTTTTTCAATAGACTGCACCTGATCTTGAAGCTGTTTATCAATCACCCGCCTATCTGATACCACAACAACTATGTCATAAATTCTATTATCATCCTCATCAAATTTATTTATTAGTCCGTGTGAAAGCCAGGCAATTGTCTTTGTTTTCCCGCTTCCGGCGCTATGTTCTATAAGATAATTTTTGCCGGGATTGGCATCAAATAATAATTTATTTGCACAATCCAACTGATGGAACCTTGGAAAAATAGGCTTTATTTCTTCTGTTTCTTTATCTTTTTCCATATAGATAAAATTTGATATTAATTTTGAGAGCCTATTTATCTGTAAAATATCATCGTACAAATAAGATGTTTTGTAATCATTTTTTACTTCCGGGTTTTCCAACCCTTTATTAAATGGCAGGAATTTGGTTTTATTGCCTTCCAGTTTTGTTGCCATATATATTTTTTCATCACTCATTGCGAAATGTACCAAGCATCTTTGGAATATTGACTCACTCGGAGCTCTATCATTTTTATACTGATTTATTGCCTTTTCAACTCCCTGAGAAAAAGTATCTTTCAATTCAATAGTAATGATTGGCAAGCCGTTAATAAAAATAACCAAATCTAATCTGTTGCTACTTTCTTTTTTTTCGTATTTTAATTCATCAATAACAGAAAATATATTTTCTTCAAACTTTTTGAATAAATCAGGATTTTTATGAGTATTAGGTTTGGGATAAAACAATTTGAAATAACAACCAACATCTTTAAATCCGTTTCTTAGAATATTGATTGTGCCTTTCCTTTCAATCTCTTTTACTAATCTTACCAGGAACTTCTTTCCCGCATCGTCTTTATATATATTTTGAAATTTTTTCCATTCTTTTGGTTGTGTATTTAAAATAAATTTCAGGGCAAGCTCCGGATCTAAACATATTGCCCTAACATAATTACTTGGCTCCCTTTTGATATAGCCAGTAGATAACAGATGGTTAACTATATGGTTTTGAAAATCTTTCTCTGAGATATTTGTAATCATGCTATTACCTCCGATTGTTTAAACTGTATTGAATATAAAAACTCCATCATTTTTCTTGCAAAGTTACGAACATCTTCAATATTATTTGTTGTTAAAATGTGTGAATCAGCATTCAAAGAATCCTTAAATTCAAATAATTGTTTTTTAACTTCTTCATTGATAATCTGCTTATTAAAAAGTTCTTTAATAAAATCACCTAAGTCGATGAACCTTATAGACGAATCTCTAATTTGTTTTTTAGGGGTTTCTTTTAGATAATTCGTAAAAAAAGTCCTTAATTTTGTTCTGATATCATTTTGATTTTTTTTGTTTATAAAGTCGTAAATTTCATTAAAAACAAAATCATACTCATTAAGAATAAATTTATTCTTCTCCCCATTATCTATACTGCTTGTTTTGTCATTTTTTTTGATTTCTAATAATTTCACTTCACTTTTATTATCTTTGTTAATCTCATAAAATCTTCTTAAAAAATTAGGATAGTGTGTAGTTATAATCATTTGGTCTAAATTATTCAAGGAGCTACTTAGAAAATTAATTGTATTCGTAATTCTATTTTCATCAAAGCTTGTTATGGGATCATCTAAAATTACAATAGTCCTTTTCTTTCTATTTTTTTCTTTTAAATCAACTTTCGCCAAGAAAATTGAAAGTGCCAAGGCTCTCCTATCAGATGAACTAAAAACTGTTTTAAGTTCTTCATTTGAGATTATTTGTCCCTTATATTTTACCCTTAACGAATAAACTGGTTTGATTCCTCTCCTGGTTCCCTCCTTCTCCAATTTAAAATCTTCACTACCGAGATCTTTAAAGAACTGGTTTATTTTTTCAAAATATTTTTTTAAGTACTCAGATTGTTCTTTATCAAGTTGTTTTTCCAATGAAGGGATTTCTTTTTCTAAGTCACCAATTTCGTTCTCTAATCCTCTGTAATTTTTACAATCATTGTCTTGTTCAAATCTTGCTTTTTTATATTTAAACCCATTTATAATTGTCTTCAAAAAATTAATTTTATCCGATTTTGCACCACTCCTATATTCATTTTTGAAATTTTCTATTATTTTAATTATTTCTTTAATGATTGCTTTTGCTTCCTCCAATTTTGCTATATAAGAGTTTATGCTTTTCTTAAATTCTTCAAAATTATAAATAGTCACTTTTTTGTAAGGAATTTTATTTTTTGAATTTATTTTCTCTTTTAAGTCTTCGGTAATTTTATTTTTTTCTGCCTCTAATTGATTTTCATTTAAATTGTTTTTAATTATTTCAAAATCATTTGCCTTATCTTTAAAATTATTATCTTTAATTAAGGGAATATAATCTTTTACTTTTAATAATTCTTCTTGTAAATCTTTTGTATAGTCAAAATGCATTTTTTCCACATTAGAAATATTATCTTCTAATGTACTTGAGATCGTATTAATAAATTCATTATAAGATTTATCAAAAAATTTATCATACACATCAATTAAATCTTTTGCGTTTTGTAAATTCTGCCCACAATATGGACAATTATCATCCTTTGTATATTTTAATCCTTTTCGTATCCACTGCTCAGCTCCACTGCTATCTGAAAAATTTATATCAATATGATTATTAAGTTTTTTTAAAGTTTCATCTTTTATATTTGAATAATCTTTCCCCAACACAAAATTAATTTTTTTAATATTATCAAGAATATCTATCTTTTTGATTTCTAATTCATTTGGTTGAGGCATATCAATAATTTTTTGGGGGTTACTTAATCTTTTTTCTTCTTCTCGCAACTCCGTTTCTTTCTCTATTAACTGTTTTTTAATATCTTCAAAATCAAATTCTTCTACTGAATAGTTGATGAAATCATCTATTTCTTTTGTTGATTTACCTTTAACAAATAAAGGAATAAAATTTTTTAGATCAGAATTATTTTTTCTTAACCTTATCTTTTTTTCTTCTATTTTTTTTGCCTTATTTACCCCTAATTGCCCTAAAATAAAATCTGTGAAATTTTCTTTATTATCTCTTTCTATAATTGAATGGGTAAAAACATTTATATCAATAAAATTCTCTCCAAAAATTTCTATTTTGTCTGAGAAATTAGATTTACTCCACATAGAATTTCGAAAACTTATTTTTTCTTCTTTACCATTTTTCTCACTTACAGATAGAATAATTTTTTGATCCTCATTTACATTAGGAATAGTTTTTCTATTATTAATCAAAGATGGATTATTGTATTTTAACGATTGAAAAATATCAATAAGAGTAGTTTTTCCAAAAGTATTTAGTCCATAGACCAAAGTTAGTTCTTCAAACTGTTTATCTCCGCCCGTAACAAAATTTTTATATGTTCCAACATTAATTATCTCTTTAATCCTTTTGATTTTCATATTTTCACTTCCCTTATATCTATTTTCCCGGTAACGGCATGATGGATTAATGATTTTTTATATTCTTCTAAAATATTTATTTTTTGTTCGATTTTTTGGATGATTTTATCTATTTTTAGAGTTTGTCTGTCTAAATATTCAATTATTGTTCTTTGCTCATTTATGGGAGGAATAAATAACTTTATCTCTTTTAGATTATTCTGATAAATTACATCTATTGTGGTTGCACAACTTTGTAATTGTAATTGGATCCTCACTAAATCTGAATCTTCTATAATTAGCTCCATATATCTGTCTAAAATCATCTCTTTGTTATTATTAATTTTCATAAGACATGGATGTAATATACCGATTTCAGCTTTTTCTGATAATCTCAAAGTTTTACCAATTGTTCCTCGCGTGGTAATTAATAAATCACTGGGGCTAGTTTTGAATGCAATCAGTTCCTTAAATTTTTCACTCGATACATAATTTTCGCCAAGTTTTTCATCCTTTTTTATTACATTCTTTTGATTATATACTTTATATTCGGAGTCGTACATCTCATCAATTGTTAACTGGCTACCAAATGGTCCTGTTTTTATTGAATTTTCTTTATTGTCCAACATAAATTTCAATCTTCTCACTTTCCACCCTTCAGGAATCTTGCCAATCCATTCAATCCCGGAATCTTTTAATTTAACATTCGGGTCAAGACCTTTAGTTACAGCATTATTAATTAAGACGGTTCGTTTTTCTTTCAGAAGCTCGATTAATCTTTTATCCTTTTCAATCAGGACATCAGTTTTAGCGATTTTTTTATCGAGGAAATTGGAAATGGCGGTTTGTTCGGTAAGAGAAGGATACGAACAAAAAATATCTTTAACATTCTGTTCATTTATTCCTGATTGAGCACCTCCTGTTTTATTTATTAAAATCTGTTCTCTCTGAGAAATAAGATAATAATATAAATATTTAGCGTTACTTTTTTTATTTGTTTCCATCCCAACAACAGATTGATTTGCAGTCGCTTCAAAAGTTAAATAAGCGATATTCCCACAAGTAGCCCCTGTTAATGCTATTAGAGGAGAATCCTTTCTAATTTTTTTTGTTGAACTGTTATTCAAGCCTTCTAATGTAATAAATTTAAAAACATCTCCAGTTCCAATTATATTGTTGTGCACCATACCAGATGGAAGCCAAGGTATATCTCCATCCCAATACTCTAAATTAACTGTTGATGGAGTCCCTCCTGCTACAGTATTGCAAATGTGTTTAATTTTCCTCACTTCCCACCCCTCCGGAATCTCTCCAATCCAATCAATTCTCGAATCTTTATATTTTGGATATGGTTTGAATTTCATATTATTATTTCGCAATGTTTGCATCTGTTCGTACCAATATGTTTTATTAACCCCATTTTTTACTTTCTCATTCATTCTTATTCAACTCCATATAATCAGGTGATGAACCATTTATATATTTGCAATCATTCTTTAATAGACATTTTCCACAAAATAGTTTACCTGGTTTACATATCAATGATGTAAAATCCACAATAGCAAATAGTAACTTCCCGGGATTCTTATAGTCAAATAATTTTCCAGATAGTTCTACTATTTTCTTTTTTCTTCTTATCTCACCAGATAAATTCAGACTGAAATATCTATTTATAAATCTGGCTATATTGCTATCCACAACGGGGGCCGGTTTATTAAAACAAACAGTTAGAATTGCGCCGGCAATATACTCACCAACCCCGGGAATTTCTCGTAATTTACCATAATCCTCTGGAAACTTCCCATTATGACTTTCAATGATATATTTAGCAGCTTCAGAAAAATGTTTTGCCCTCCAGTGAAGACCAAGATGCTCCGTTACCTTTTTAATATCTTCAAAATTTGCCCTTAGAAGAGTTTTAATATCTGGATATTTTTCTATAAATTCGAGATAAACGGGAACTACCTGTTCAGCTTTTGTTCTATGAAGCATAAATTCAGCAATCATAATTTTGTAAGGATCTTTTGTATGCCTCCATGGAAAATCTCTATAATTTTTCTTATACCATAAAAATAATTTACAGCGAATATATTTTTCAATCATTTTTTTCTAACTTTTTTAATATAACATCTATATCAAAATCTGGTGAGCCCTGTCTAGCATAATAAGATGTAAATCTTGCTATAATATTTTTTAAGAATGGTTCATTAATTGAAGCAACACGATTATAAGTGTCAAGTCCCTGTGGATTAATTTGATTTATGTCTTGGAAATCAATAAGGAATCCTGGTATTCTGGAACCAAATGAAGGTAAATAGTGGTATCTTCCTTTTTTTGTATTTTTTATATATTCTTTTACCTCTTTTTTCTTTTTATTGCTCTGATTTTCAATATAGGCTTTAACTTCTTGTACCTGATTAAATTTAATTAACTTCGCCAGTATTACTTTATCGGCATTTCTATAGGATACCCAATTTTCTCCATCTCTCTTTTGTCTCAATTCCATATCACATGCGGGTGTAAGAATCAAAAAATATTCTTCTGAAGTTTTATTTTTCAAGATGTCACCTGTAAAAAAATCTTTTTTTACAGGGGGTATAATGTAAACTTCAGCAGGGTGACACTTCTCAAATGCGCCTTCTTCAGTCAGTTTTAAACTTTCGGCTAAATGTGCAAGTATATGCCTCGAAAGAACTTTTTCAATTTTATCTTTATTTTCAACTTCTTTTCTCCAATATTCCATACTTTTTGCGACACTTTCCCAGAATACTTTTTGTAGCGTTTCTTCGATAATACCTCTTCTACCCATAATTTTGGTTATGCCTGTTTTATATATATCAGTCATCTCTTCCAGGACTTCAGTAGTATCTTTTTTTGTTTGCTCATAAACTTTATAGAAGACATTTTTCTTTTTTAGATCTTCATCAAGGTCTCCAGGAAAAGCAGTCAATACAAAAACAGGAAAACGCAAATTCCTTTTTATTTCCCTGATTATTTGTTTGCCTCTGCTTTCCATATCATCACTGCCAAGTCTAAGATCTATAATTGCAGCGTCAAAATCATTGGTTCTAATCTGCTTAAGACCTTCTTTAAGATTCTTACTGGTTTCACTCTTAATTTTTATACCGGAGTTTTTGTTAAATTCCTCTATTGCATCTTCATAGAGTTTTATTTGGTTTTTATTATCTTCGATAATTATTAGTTTTAGTGTTTTATTTTCTGTCATTTTGACCCTCTCCTATTGGAAGCTCAATTCTGAAGTATACTCCTTTAGAATCATAAAATGCTCGAAGGATGCCATTATTTCTCTCTATTGACTCACCTGCAATTGCCAATCCCAATCCAGTACCTCCTGGTTTGGTGGAGAAACCTGGCTCAAAAATGAGACCATCTTTAATATGCTTCTCGGGAATACCGGGGCCATTATCTCTATAATCTATTATCACTTTTTTATCTTCATGCTGTGAAGAAATAGTAATTTGCCTTTCCTTCCTGTCGCCTGACATTGGCAACCAGTATAGACTATTATCAATGAGGTTTGTCAGAGTGATATAAAAGTCCTGTTCCCACCCCTGAAAAGTTACTTCTGAAGCAACTTCGTTAGCAAATTTTATCCTCTTCTTATGAAGTTCACTTTTAAATAACTCTTCCGCTCTTTTTACTACATTATAAATATTAATATTCTTCTTCTTTCCTCGCTTCCTGACAGCTAAAGGGTCAAGACGATTAAAAAGGTCTATTAAAAGAAGAGATTCCTTCCTTATATCATCAAGTCGATCAATTATTTTTTCAAAGAGATGAGTATTATATTCTTCCTGTAACTCATTTACCCACCTTTCAATACGAGAAGACTGTTCCTTGAGATATTTCAAAGGCTTACGTCCTTCATGCATAATAACCATGATTATTTTACCAAGTGTTACCTGACCTTGATACATGGCTACTGTGTTCTTAATCTGTTCAAGAGTATCGGATTTTCGTTTTTCCGTTTTAGTAATGATATTTTCTACTCTTGTTAATGTTAAAGGTGATACATCTGATTTTTTTAACTCCTTTTTAATAGAATCTTTAAGCACATAAAAATTAAAAAGTTTATTAATTTCTTTTTCTATCTTAATCATCTTTCTGCCACGACCGGTTTTCTTTCTGAAGTCAAATCTTTGCTCTTCAAGCTGTGCCAGACATTTATTGGCCATCTCTACCAATCCTGCATAATAACTATTTTCCTTCAATCCCTCTCGGGAACTTTTTTCTTCAAGGTGTGATATCTCTTCATCGGCAATGGCTATGAAGCCGGCAATTTGATTGCTGCCAATTCTTAAAGATGGATTTTGTACTCTTTCTTTATCAAGCAGTAACCAGTCGTACCCTGGTTCGCCATGGGGTCTAATACGAAAACCATTTCGATAAATACTTACTCCACAAAGTTCATTGAGAAGCCGTTTCGTTTCCGCTCTACCCAAATATTTTCCTGTATCAGGATCTTTTAAACCTCTATTTATTAGATTGTCTATCGCATCCACTTCGCGATCAAAAACTCTGAAATCCAGATTGAAAGGCCCGCATAGTTTTCCCTTCTTAGGAATAATATGGATACTGATTTCTGCTTTCGGAATATTTTTTTCGACACGATTCTCATAAATCAAAATAGCATTACCACTCTCATCTATTTTCCCTGATAATCTGTAATCGAAGAGTTCTAACATTGGAAAAGGCTCTATCTTCTTCTTCGTGTTATCATACTTTTCAATACCTATATTCTTGAACTCAACTTCAATATGGAAGTTTTCCCTTCCCCCAATTGGTGATACAAGCTTTCTTAATTCTTTTATGAGGATTCCCATCTCATTTTCTGTCCATTCTGATACCTTTTCATGTGGTTCAATAGTTAATTCTGTTCCCGGATTTTTCACCGTATTCTTTGATTCTACCAAAATTTCTATTTCATCAAGGTACTTTTTTGCCCTAAAAAAGCTCCAGTCAATTAAAACCATAGTCGTTATGCCTGATTGATCCGTTGTTTCCATGAGAAGCTTATTTCCAAGTATAGAAGTAGCAAACCTTCCTATCCCTTTTCTCCCCTGCATATAGCGGCCACCCGGACTCTTTCTTCTGATTAATTTATCTCCCGTTGCTGGAACCATCCATTTGTTAACAACCGTTTTATAATCCATTCCATGACCATCATCCTTAATTATTATCTTTGCCTTTCCAGAATCCGCCAGATCAATAAATTTTAATTCCACATTACTTGCATCAGCATCGTACGCATTTTTTATCAATTCGATTATTGCAGCATATACATCTTTGATAATTTTATCACCAATGGTTCGGATTAAACGTGCTGATGGTCTAAATACAAATTTTTCTTTCATACTATCATCTCCTTAATTTCTCCTGCAATTTTTTCCGCCATAAGTGGTGGGACAGCATTTCCAATCTGTTTAAACTCTGCTGTCATCGGTCCTTCAAAATAATAGTTATCGGGAAAAGATTGTAACCTGGCTGCTTCTCT
>CAZNXD010000033.1:0-11286 GCA_964576935.1 uncultured Pirellulales bacterium
ATACGACATGTCACTCATCTCAGATTCCTTCCCAGAGATGGAGGGTGGCGGCCCTGGCTCATGCCGGGGAAGGGGGCCAACCCGACACAGCAGGGCCGCCACCAGAAACAGGTAGACACCAGATCAAGCATTGAGAGCCTGCATCTTCTCAACTGCCGCCGCGTGCGCCTTCTTCGTGAACGCCACCAACGTCGACTTGTGGAGATCCGCGAGATGCTCAACATTGTGGACACGAGACAGCATGGCGTGCAGCGAATCCATGCCGCTCGGTGTCGGCTTCCACAGGCCGAGACGTTCCATCAGCGAGAAGACCTGCCGACAGTAGGCGTTCCACATGATCATCGTGTCCGCATCATTCGGGAGCTCCGCGAACGTCCGATACAGCATCGCCTTCACATCGGACTCATCGTCGTCTGATGGGATATCGAGCGGCCCAGTTTCGGGTTCGGGGATCGGTTCGTGATCGTCGTGATCGTCGTCATCGGGTGGTTCGTCGGGGGGAACCGGAGGTGGCCCTGTCATGTCAGGGGAGACATCACGCAGCGACGGGGCCACCTCCGGCGGTTCTTCGTCGTCGGGGGTGCGGAGCGGTTCGACATCTTGGGGAAGGGCGCCTGCGGATGGGGTGGGCGGGATCGCGGGCCGCAGCGGCGTCGCCTCAGAGGCGGGGCCCGCTGCAAGCGCCGCCACAATCTGATTGTGGTCGACGTCGGCAGGCAGCGCCTCGAGCATCTCGTTCGTGGTGTGCGGGATCCGCACCTCCGGGACAACATACCGGTGCGCCTGCCCTTGCGGGTCGACAGAGCGGCGATGCCCGATACCGAGTGTCGCCTCGATGCGGGCGCCGGCCGCCATCAGCACCGACAGGGTGTGGATGGTGGCGGGGAGCTCGGCGGCAGCGTTGATGCCGTGCGACACGACACGCCACACACCAAGGTCGGGCAGGTCCCGCAGGTGGACTTGGAGATGCGTGGTGGGCTTACACTCCCGGTTGTCCGGGTCGCAGAGGCACGGACGGCCAGACAGCATTTCGGTGTGGCCGTCGCATCGGCGCAGACAGGTCACAGCAGCCTTGCCCCGTTCAGCACCTTCGGGGAGTCCCCACAGTTCCCACCATTGGGCGTTCTCGATGTTCTGGGCGGGGACGATGACCGGCAGTTCTTTCGCTTCGGTGACGACTTCCCATTCGTCGCCGCGTGGCGACCTCCAGGCGTGAACTTCGCCACCGAAGACGGCAGCGGCAGCGTCGATGTACTCGCGGGCCGGTGACGTGAGCCGGAACGTCTCAAGTTTGGTGGGGAACCGGTCGCCTTTCTGGCCGAGACGGATACGGCCGAGCTCCCGGTAGCGGCGCTGAATATCAAGAATCGGCATCAGAGGCCTCCACGAGTTCGTTGTTGCCACGCCACACATGCAGCTTGCGGCCTCCGTCGGTGGCGGCAATCTGGAGCGAGTCGCAGATCGGTCTGTCTTCTGGGCCGACGTCGACACCAAGGACGACATGTGACGGGAACGCCCCCATGCAGGTGACCCGCATCTTGATGTTTCTGCCTCGTCGGCTTCTCCATCCCCAACGGAACCCGTAGTCGGTGGTCTGCCGGTAGGTGCTGCGTGCCATCAGATGTTCTCGTTCTTGAGTTCAGCGAGGCGGGTCCGACGTTTGTTGATGTCGTAACCCTCTTTCTCACCTTCCGCAATCAGGACCTCGAGGGCCTCGATCAGTTCACGCTGCAACGACCGCACCTTGATGGCGGCGCGGGCAGCGTCAGTGTTCCAAGACTTCACCCAAGACTCCATCATCGGGTCCCTCCTTGCGGTGGCGATGCCGGGTGGGATGGCGACAATGGACGGCTGATCCTCAGCCGCTTCCTCGGCGGTCACCTTCATGGCGTGGCTGCGGAAGTCAGCCATCGCTGCGCGCATCCGCTCTCGAGACTCACGGTATTTGTAATCGTTGAAAACCGTGCGCCAGGAACCGCAGGTGCAGTAGGCGAAGGAGTCGGTCATGTGAAACTGATGTCTCATGGGGTGGTCCCTCCGATCGGGTCGCCGATCACTGTGCGGGACATCTCGTTCTGCCAGCGGTAAACCTCCCGGGCATACAGGAACACCTTCCACACTTCCTCATCGGCACGGACCGGGAAGATCCGGTAACCGTCGGGACGCACATGCACCACCGAGCAGCCGTCCACTTCCGGGGTCGGCACCTCTGTCGTGTCGGGGGCACCCAGGAACGTGTCCGCGTACCGGTACGCGGAGAGCTGCAACGCCACCTCCGGGTACACGCCCTTCCCCGTCTTGTAGTCGATGAGGTGACGCTGCCCGCCGACGACGGGAACATGGTCGGGCCAGTCGACGATCGCGTCGAGGGTGCCGGCGTATCGTTCGGCCCGGGAGATCACCGGCACCTCCGATGCGAGGAAGGTGGGGGTGCATTCGGTGAGGAAACGGTGGAACACGTCTGCGAGCGCCGCGACATGCGGATCTTCGATTGGTGGCATTGGGCGGCCGAGCACCTCAGCCTCGGCGATGTCGTGTGCTGCGGTGCCGAGCTCACCGGCCCGGTCGCGTTCCCGCCATGCCGCGTTCTTGAGCCAGTCGACGGCGCCTTCCCGGTCGACAGCGCCAGAGTGGGTGTTCGGTTCGAGGAGCATGTTGAGTTTGGCGACGTTGTCGATGGCGTATTCGGCGGTGAACTTCTTCGCCCAGTTGATGAGTGCCGGTTTTGGGACGCCGCCGCCGATGATGGTGGTGATCGAGTAGAAGCGTTCCCCGGCCCAGGTGTACCAGCGGCCGCGGCCTTCGATGGTGACCTGTTCGAGGCCGGGGCGGATGAAACGGCGGGCGGGTTCGGTCATAGCAGCCTCCAGTCGATGCAGCGGTCGAGGACCCAGTCGGCCCACAGTGTGTAGTCGAAGAAGCGGGAGCGTCCAGAGGGCGTGAAGCAGAGATAACTGCCGGAGGCCCACGTTTCAGAGTCGGCAGTGTCGAGTCCTTGAACGTGCGGCCAGTTGCCCCGAGAGACAGACATCATGGTCGGGTTCTCGCGATCAGGTAGTCTTCGAGGCTGCTGCGGAGGATGCGGGGGGAGCGTTTGGAGATGTCGACGGTGGTGAGTTCGCCACGGTCGATGATGCGTAGCAGCGTGTCGCGGGAGATGTTGAGGAGGTTCTCGACGTCTGTGTAGGTGAGGTAGTCGTCTTCGAGCCGGCCGGTCGGCGTGTCAGTCATGGCCGCACCGGCGCGACGATCGCCTGGAACGTCGGTTCGGGTGGCGACAGCAGCCGGGCCTCCAGCATGTGTCCCGACCCGCGGGGGAACATCTGGACCATTGTCGGGCCGTTGGTGAGTGGCGGGTACTCGTCGGGATCGATTTGTCGGCCGGCGCATCGCAACGCCAACGCCATCAGATTCATGTCGACCGCTACCGGCTCGGCCACCAGCCGGTCTGTGTTGGCGAAGATGCGGTCCAAGGAGCAGGTCGGCCAATGGCTGTTGAGGTTGTCGTCCGCGTAGCGGCATTCGGCTGTGTCGATCCGCAGCGCCGCGGCTCCGACTGTCAATCCGAGCAACCCGGTCGCGGAGCATTCGACCTCCGCGGTCTCGGTTGCCTGCCGCACAGTTTCACCCGACACGTAGACGGTGCGGCGGTTGCCGTGCCAGTCGACCGGCAGGCAGGTCCGCACCGCCAAATACTGATTCGAGGCTGTGACAGTGACGTGACCGGCCGGTTCCGCGAACCGCAATTCCAGCAGCGACAAGACCGAATCGGGCTGTCGAGTGCAGGCGTAGCTCATGTCCTCGAGACGGCGCACCGTCGAAAGCGAGATCGAACCCATCAGTCCTCCTCGATGCGGTCGAGTTCTTCGGGCAGGTAGAGGCCGGCGATCATGCCGTTAGGGAGCGGCTTGTCGTAGCGGACACCAAGGTACGGTGTGCCGTCGTACATTGTGACGGTGCCGGTGCGGCCCCGGTAGTAGGCCGGTTCGTCGCCTATCGGTGTGTCGTCGGCGGGGTAGCGGTCGCTGATCTGTACCCGGGTTCCGTTGGTGAGGTTCCCCTGTCCTTGTGCCATAGTATGCGACTATACGCTGCCTGTAGGGGGGGTGTCAAGCAGTAATCCGGTGACCGGCAGGTAGCATACGGGGCGACAGTCGACGAGAGGAGCCTCATGCGAATCGCCACCAGTGTCCGCAACGCGATGGCGGACGCCGCCGTTGACTTGGTCGATGTCGGCGCCGGCACGGCAGTGGTTGAGATCTACACTGGCGACGCGCCGGCCGCTATCGGTGATGCACCGGCCGGGGACCTGCTCGTGTCGTTCGACCTCGACGATCCGGCGTTCGGTGCCGCCGCCGCCGGGGTCGCCACCCTGCTCGGTGTCCCAATCGTCGGAACAGGTGTCGCTGCCGGCACCGCCGCCTACGCCCGGGTCGTGAACCAGAACGGTGATGCTCTCATGGACACTGAGTCGGTTGGGACGGCCGATGCGACCGTCATCATGTCGACGTTGACGGTCTCAGTCGATCTGACTGTGAACCTGAATGCGATGACGATGACGCAACCAGCCGGAAGCGTCTGACCTGTGGCCGCCATCGACCTTGGGCAAGTTACCGGCGCCGGCCTCTACACGCAGACCGCTGCGGCATGGACAACGAAACTCCAGGTGCCAGCCGCGTCGATGGTTGCCGGTGGCAAGTATCTGGTGATCGTCACCGCCATGGTCGGCGGCGACGACAATGCCGCCGACGACTTCCGCTGCCGCGTCGCCCTCGCCACGACCGGCATCGAAGACTCCGTCCACCGCTACGAATCCCGTGACACTGGATCCACGTTCCTGACCCGCATCTACGCCTGGTGGGGTATCGTCGACCAGCCCGGCGGCGGCGCCGAAGACGTCAACTTCCAGATGTATGAGGGGGCGGCCGCGACCGCGTATGCCCGCAACGTCACCATCTGGCACATGCGCCTCGACGACGACCTGGCCGAGAACACCCATTGGGTGTACGCCGAGCACTCCACCCCGGCGACACACACCACGTCACTGGTGACTCGAGCGTCCAAGACGTTCACGCCGCCCGTCGCCGGCCACGACTGGGCTGTGCTCGGCAAAGCCCGGGTCGCTGTCAACAACACCACCGTCGGCATCGAAACGGTGCTCGATCCTGGCGCCTACAGTCTCGACTCGGTGTCGCCGCAGACGATCCTCGAAGGCGAGGACGTCGCTGAGGAGATCCCGTTCATGCTCCAGTGGGGCCTCGAAGCCGCCGCCGCGGAGAGCCAAACCGTCTCGATCGAGACACGCGACGACGACGCCGCCACCCAGAACCAATACCTGTCGAGCGCCGTCTTCGCTGTCGACCTTGATGTGTTCGAGAGCCACGCCTTCATCGTCCAAGAGGCACCCGTATCGCCCGACGAGTCGGCATGGGATCAGCTCGCCTCCGACACCTACACGCCAGCGACAACCGGCGACCAGGCGATCCTCGCCGACGCCCGCTACGACGTGAACTCCTCCAGCAACAACGGCCGCAACCGGCTCCAGTTCGATGGCGCCACTGTCCCGACCGGCTGGGACGACGACGTGTCGATGGGACCCAACGATTCCGGTGACGAACTCAACCGGCCCGTCGCGATTATTCGCGAAATCGACACCGACGGCGAAACCATCGACCTTGACGGGTTCACGAACTACAACACGCCTGGCATGACGTTCGAGGATGGCCTCATCATCCTGTTCTCTGCCGAACTCGCCGTCACCGGCACCGACGTCACCGTCGCCGGAGTATTCCCCGAGTTCACCGCCGCCGCCACAATCACGTCAACATCGACCGTCACCGTCGCCGGGGTGTTCCCGGAGCTCACCGCAGAGACCACCACAGTGTCGTCGTCGACGGTCACCGTCACCGGGGTGTTCCCGGAGCTCACCATGTCAGCGTCGACGACATGCGGGCCGATACCGCTACCGACCCCGACCCTGTCACGTTTCTACCGCATCATCCGCGACGGCGTCCCCAACCTTGTCCTCGTCCCGGTCGGTCTCCGTGTCCGTGCCGGCACCCACACCGCCGAAGGCTTCGAGACCGTATCGGGCCGGTTTGTTCACAACACCAGCTTCGAGGATGCCATCATGGCGTCCATGGCAACCGTCTGGGACGTCCATCAGCTCGCCGACCAGGCCACCCTGACCGCCGCAGTCAACACGGCGCTGCAAGGAATAGGGTATCGGGGTCCGGGAGGGATCGACCTTGCCTAGAGCGCAACGCACAAAAACGACGAAGGTGTACAAGGCAGCTGAGGAGAAGCGCCTCGCCCGCATGGACATCGTCCTCAAAGCTGTCGCCGAAGCGGCAACTGTCACCGAAGCGCTCGCCGCCATCGGCATCTCCCGGCAAACCGTCGACCAGTGGCGCCACGACTACCCCGACTTCCGGAAACGGTACGACAACGTCCGGGCCGAACAGACCCGCCGCCGCGAGCTCGAAGCCAACGCCGACCTCATCTTCAACCCGAAGCGGCGCCTCCCGAAGAAGCCACCGTTCGAGCAGTGGCGCCCCATCTACACCGGCCGGCACGTCCTCCCCCATCAGAAGCACCTGTTCGACGCCTGGTTCGACCGCACCAACCTCGTCGTCATCTGCTACCGGCCTCCGGGCTCCGGGAAGGACACCGATGCAATGGACATCCTCCTGTACGAGCTGTGCGACGACCGGTCGTTGCGGACCTGCTGGCTGATGCAGTCCCAGGGGTTCGCCCGCCGCCGTGTCTCGAACCGGCTCGAGCCGTACCTGGTCGATCCCCGCACCTACGACTACACACCGCAGGGGGTTTCGTCGACGAAACCGACCCGGTCGCTGATTGAGGACTTCGGGCCGTTCCGGTGGAAGAAGGGTCTCCTGTACCCGGACGGGACTGTGGTGCCGCGGCCCCGCTGGACCGCCGACGAGAAGTACTTCGTCGCGTCGACCGCCCCCGAGGCGGACCCGAACCTGTGGGCGTCGGGCATCGACGGGGAGTTGTATGGCTCCCGGGTCGACATCATGGTCCTCTCCGACCCGTTCACATTGGAGAACCAGCGGAACCCGAAACGGCGTGGAGAGCAGATGGATTGGATAGGCGGCACGATGGAGTCCCGCCTCGACGACGACGGTCGGCTGCTCATCATCAACACGAGGGTCGCCGCGTTCGACAATCAGGGCAAGCTGCTGTCGATGTTCACTGAGGGTGCCCGGGTCGTGAAACAGTCCGACGACGGGTTTTACCAGAAGTGGAGCAACGGCACCGCGACGGTCATCATCCCCGCCATCCAAGTCAACGACGAAGGGGAGGAGGTGTCCTATTGGGAGGACGAGTTCCCGCTCGACAGCCAGATCGTGATGCCGAACGGCGACGTTCACTTCACAGTGGACTTGTCCGACGACGAGATCGAGTTCCTGTCGTTGGCGGCCGGGAAGCGACGCCGAGGCCTCCGCGAGATGCGAGCCCAGAAGCCGCATCTGTTCGCGGCGATGTGGCAGCAGCGGCCGAAAACCGGTGATCAGGGGGAGTTCACTGAGCAGCTTCTCGACCATTGCGACGACCCGTCCCGGACGGTCGGTGTTCCCCTCGCCGGTGAGATCCTGGTTGGTGGTGTCGACCCGGCCCGCACCTACGGTGCCGGATGGGTCATGTGGGGATACGACCCGAAAGCGAAAACCGCGACCGTCATCGACCTCTACTTCGGACGCAAGCTCGGCACCCAAGGCATCCGCGAGAACCTCCTCCAACAGCCTGTCATCGACTACCTGCCACAGTACATGTGCTGGGAGATCAACGCCGAGTCGGCTGTCCTCGATCATCCTGACGTCATCGACGTTATCGAAGACACCCGCACCACCCTGGTTCGTCACTCCACCGGCAACAACCGCAACTTCGGACCCGACGCGGTCGCGACGATGGCACAGTTCATGCGGGACGGCACCATCCGGTTCCCTGCGGCGACCGTCGCCGACCAGGAGAAGATGCAGCTCCTCAAGGACCACTTCATAAACTGGGACGAGAATGAACATTCCGGCACTGTCACCCGCCCCGGGAAAAGCGGACACCTCGAGGACGACCTGTGTATGGCCGGCTGGGTCGGATGGGTCCAGATCCGCAAACTGATGCGGAAGGCCACCAGGAGGATGCGACGAGCCAACGTCCCGGCGATGGTGAGACGCCGATGGGGTCAGCGGCTCGAACGAAACGAAGCGCTCAACCGGCGGCCAGTCAGTGCCGGGAAACCAACGAAACCTATCCTCAACTACGAAGCGGCGTATTATGGGCTCCACAATGATGAGGAATGAGGACCTGGCGAAGATCCGGGACCAGGCACTCCTGATACACCGGGGCTGGAAGCAGCGGTCCTTCACGTCTGATCTCATCATCCAGCAGAAATGGTCGACGGTGTGGCCCGATTCGACGATCTCCCAAGAGGCGCCGTATGTGGAGAACATCTACATTGAGGCGCTCGAGGACAAGGCGGCGACTGCCGCCAGCCTCAACCCGACGATCTATGTGCCACCGAAACTCGCCACCGCCCACGATCGGGGTGAACGTGAGGCACAGAAGAAACGCAAGGTGTTCGCCACCTACGCCTCCGAGTCGCGGCTGCCGGTCCACAAGATCGTCTGGTTCATGGACTGGTGGAAGGACTCTGCCATGTACTCGATGCCGTGGTGCGACTGGTTCGACCCGTCCCCCCGGCAGCCGTACTTCATCCGTCAGGACCCGCGGCAGGTGTATCCGATGTCGCATGATTCGCGGGGGAATCTGACGTCGGCGCTCGTGTCCCGCATCCGCCGCATCGGCGACCTCGAAAACGAACTCGGGAAGGACGCGCCGGCGTTGCGGGCCATGAAGGCTGCCCGGCAGCAACGCCAGTGGAATGAGACTGAGACGATCGAGGAGCTGTGGTGGTTCGACAGGGACGAATGGGCGTGGGCGCTGTTCGACACCGGCTACGACCCGCACTTCGGGACATACCGATACGTCGCGCCGGGCTCTTACCAGGGCAACGGGAACTTCGGGGAGAGTTCAGTGTTCTGGCTGCTCGAACCGCAACGTCATAAGCTGTCGCGCTGCCCGATTGTTGAAGGGAAACGGGGCCGCTCCGACAGTGAATACTGGGGGGCGCTCGACGTGATGCTGCCGCAGATGCGGCACGCTCACGAGCTCATGGCGATGATTATGAAGGACGTGTCAGGCAACATCTACGGTCCGACACTGATCGAGAACGTCCAGAACTTCGAGGAGTACGGGCCGCAAGCGGTGATGATCGGTGACGGTTCCGGCAAGGCCCGCATCGAGCAGATTCGGGCACCGATCAACTATGAGGGCCATCAGGTTGTTCAGGGCCAGCTCGATGCTGCCCGCAACGCCGGCAAGTATCCGCAGCAGCGTGGCGGTGATCCTGGTGCGTCGATCGTGTCCGCCAAGGGCACCAACGCGTTGCAGGGATCATTCAATTCGGAGCAGGCCGCCGCCCAAACCGACTTCGAGAACTTCCTCGAGAACACCCTGTCGGTCACAGCCGAGTTTGACGAGAAGTGGTGTGGCGGGTCGAAGCGGATCACCGGCTTCGACCAGGGTCAGGCGTTCACGGAACGCTACGACCCGCGGACCATGTTCAACACGATGGCCGGCCACGAGGCCGGGGAGAAGGGCGACTACCGGGTCCTTGTCTCTTACGGTGGCGGTCTCGGCCTTGACCAGGCCCAGTATCTCGTCCAGATCGCCACTGCGATGGAACTCAAGGGCATGTCACGGCGCGAGTTCATGCAGAAATCGGGGCTCGTCGACGACGCCATCGCAACAGAGAACGAGATGATGCTTGAGGCAATCGTCGATTCGTTCAAGGCGTTGATGTTGCAGCAGGCGACCGAGGCGGGGAACATGGATCCGCTGCTCAGGCTCGCCGAGAAGGCCGACAAGCAGTCCGAGTCGATGCGTGAAGCGGTGCTCGAAGTGATCCGGGAGACGTTCGCGGCTCCGCCCGCCGGGGCCGGTGGAGGAGCCGGCGGCGAGTCACCGATTGATGTCCTCAAGCAGGCCCGGTCGCTCGGCGCAGGCGGTATCCCCGGCAACGCTGAGGGGCAACCGTCGATGCCAGGTGTCGGTCCGTCGCTGCGAGGTGTCCTGCCTGCTTCGGCGCAGCGTGCCCTGGCGCAGACCGCACCAGGAGGCACAGCCACATGAGCCCGTCGTCTGAGTCGCTGATCCCTCGAGACAGGGAATATGGGGAACGGAAGGCTCTCGAGGAGCAAAGGTCGCGTGCCGGGATCCCGGCAGCACCGCAGAGCGGTCCTGCACCGGCCGTCCAGGCTGGTGGGGCGCCTGCGGCGGCGCCTTCGGTGCCACCCGGATATGACGTCCTCTCGGGCCGGCAGCCGTCTCAGCCGCAGCTCATTGAGGAGGCACCGCCGCAGACCCACAAGGGCATGTTGCAGGAGCTCGCCGCCAACTCACCGAACCCGTTCTACCGGGAGTTCGCGGCCCGCCTACTCCAGATCGAAAGGTGACCGCTTGTGAAACCTTTCACAAGGAGGGGTGGTGACGACCCCGTATCCCGCTGACCGGCCACCATCCGACGAGGAAGACGAACAGCAGCCCACGTCGATCGTCGCCCCGCAGGTCGCCCCCGATCGGCCAGACCCGGTCGCTGTGCTCACTGCCGGTCTCACATCAATCGAGGAACGCCAAGACCGCACCAGGGCGTCGACGCCGCCGCCGGCGGAACTGTGGCAGACCCGCTACCAGGGCGGCTTCCCGGTGCCGCAAGCCAACCCGCAAGCATTCACCGGGCTCCCCGACATCGACCTCGGCGAATCTGTCATTCGGCGCACCCCCGCCGAGATGGAAAAGTTCCTCACCGACCTCGAGACATACACGATGCTCGCCCAGGCGAGCTTCTGCATCGACCGGCCCGCCGCACGGTCTATCGCGCGGCGTCTCGAAGCCATGTCACGCGACATGCCGTGGATCAAAGAGATCCTCGACAAGGATTTCCAGACTGCGGTGCTGCTCTCCGAAGCCGACCAGATCGCTGCCAACACGTTCCCCGCGTTCCGGCCCTCCGATGCGTTGATGCGTACCGCAGCGGACATGATCGCCGACGTCCGCAGTCGTGACAGCACCATCGAAATGTTCGAGCGAGCCAACGATGTGGTCCGGATCGGCCCATACGACGTCACCAAAATCGATGAAGGGGAACTCGCTGAACGATACATCTACACGGCCCCCGACGCTGAGACGACTGACTTCCCGGCG
>CAZNXD010000034.1:0-11182 GCA_964576935.1 uncultured Pirellulales bacterium
TTACGCCGTGCAGATACAGCTGAGCTGTCATTACACCGACAATCATTTTAATAGTCCTGTTTCGTCGATTCTTTGTTCCGGTAATGGTTATTGTAAACGGCTTTTTTGGGATTTCAACTTAGTTATCGCAGGCGTTTATAGGCTTCTAAAGAATTACTACTATAGCTAAGATGCCAAAGAGCCGACAAATCAGATACAATCCTGCCTGAAGTTGACAATAGGCAAAGAAGGATTCGGGAAGAAAAAATGGCGATTCTAAAGAGGATACCGGCCGTTCTTATCGTGCAGGACAATCAACTGCGCGAGCTGCTTCGATATAATCTCTATCTCGGCGGTTTTGAGGTTATCACAGCCGCTGATGCCGCCGGCGGGCTCGGAGCGGTCCGCAAAAATCAGCCTCGTGCGGTTCTTATCGATACGCAAGACTGGGATGAGATTGTCGATTTACTGCGAGCAGATCCCGTTGCACGAGATTTACCTGTGATGGTTTTCACGGGCGGCAAAACCATAAATGACGTTGAGAAAATATCTGAAGCCGGAGCTGATGATTACATTGCCAAGCCCTTCGGAGCCGAGACGATTGCACAGGTAGTCAGACAGAAATTGAAAAAATGTGAAACACAAATCAAAAAGGTGCGCGGAAAGAGAATACCTGTGGTGCTGATTGATGATGACGCGGGCCTTAGACGGTTGGTTGAATTTAATTTGCAGCGCGATGGATTCGAAGTGCACGGCGCCGCGGACGGCCTGACCGGCATAGCATTAGTAAAGCGAATAAAACCTGCGCTCGTATTGCTCGATATATTAATGCCGGGCATGGACGGACTGGAAGTGCTCTCGACCTTAAAATATGACGGCAAGACCAGCGATATCCCTGTTGTCATGCTGACCGGTGAATCGACTATCGGCACTATCGACAGGGCGTATCAAATCGGCGCGGCCGATTATATAACAAAACCCATCCGAGGCCGGGAGCTTGGTAAAAGCCTCAAAGAAAAACTTAGAGCGCTCAAATCAAGTAAAATCCATTCTTGAGCCCCAGCCGTTTTTTTTCTGCCGCATGGGTAGCTTAAAACGGGCCGGACACATTAACAGTTGTTTGTTTAGTTTAATCTTCAAATGTTTTTTAGAAGTCTTGGATTCTCTCCAAGGTATCGCGTAATGATTTGGGGCTCTTTAACTATTGATAAAACCAAATCCAGGTTCAAAGTGCGCTGCCAATCCAGAAAGATGTAAGGCCTGTTTGAATTGTGCTGCAGCCAGGTACTTCTCGACGAAAATCCATGATTCTTCGAATATGCATCGTACAAAAATATATTGATTGCGGAAGGGTCCAGAACGTTGTGGTCGTGACAGGAATTAACAAGCTTACGCCATGATTCCGCATTGTATTGGCGTTTGGTGTCAATAAGGCGTTTGATGCTGCATCTCGAACGTTTTACAGTATCAACTTTGCATACAGATTTAAACGAGAATATAATTTGGCTCTGAGGGTTCTGTCTTGAGTATTCGTCGTTTAATTTTTCTACTTCCTTTATAAGGTGGCTTTCAGTTATTCGTTTGGATGCCTCGGGATTACGTGTCAATACCGTAAAATGGATTGGAAGATTAACTTTTTCATTTTCCCCCAATAGAGTGAGCTTTGGTTCTGATATGGCATTTTGAGGTGTTTCCAGAAGATACCACTTCGATTGTTTTTTCTGTCCCGAAGATGTAATTATCAGGATGCGCCATCGATACTTTCGGCTTGTTGGCAACGCCAGTTGTTTTTTAACAGTCGTTGATTCTGGTGTCAGGTGTGAAGGAATGAGAATAGTACCGTTAGGTTCTTCCGTATCTTCCAGCTGGAATTCAATGTGGCTTAGCACTGAAGGCGGAACGGTTTTCCATTCATTGTCCTTTTCCGCTGCGACACCAATTAGTTCGCAGGAAAGAACGATACCGACGGTTCCTTCAGCAGCAGGTGAGGTTTCAAGATTAGCCGTAGTTGCCTTCGGCATAAATACCCAGTCTCCTGGCGAGGGCACGGTAGCTGGATTAACAACGACATGGAAATGTGTATCATGTCCCTGAAGAGGCATCACTATGGGCAGGCCGTCGAAATTGTTGGCCTGGCCGTAGAAAATCAGGCTGGCTCCGAAGGTGTAGAACAATTCCGCCAGCTCAAAGGCCTGTTGTTGAGGGAGGCTGATATCTACAATGTTGTTTGGTTTCGTTTTAATGTCCACCGCCAGACCAACTGCATGTGTGTTGTGAGGCGGGAATTGTCCTCCGTTTGGCTTTGAGATATCCCCGATTCGCACCCTGGGACGGTCTGGATAACGCCGATACCATTCTCTGCAGACAAGCCAGAGATGTCTTATCGTTTCATTCCGTCCCCAGGCTTTCCCGGAGCCGTAGGGCGACTTTAGGAGCCATTCGCCGTTGGGGGCTTGTGGCATCTCGACAAAGCCGACAAGCGAGCCGGGGGTGTGTTGTACAGATTCTCCAAATGACGGAGAATAAGTGATATATAACAAAATCACAATTAGCCATATTTTGTTATTTGAGATTAATGAAATCAAGCCGCGCATATATCTTAGGCATATCCTGCAATGAGTTTAAACTATTATCGCCTTTGTTATCGTCGAAGACAATAGTAAATCCGCGTAATCAGCGCCTGGCTTTAATCAGTGTCGGGATTATTTTTTGAGTTTCTTTATTAGTTGCTCGGCGACTTTTTTGCCGGATTTTAGCATTCCGCCGAAGATAGGGCCCATACGCGGAAGATTATAAACAGCGCAGACACTCATTCCTGCGACAAACAGGCCCGGGTAAATTTCGCCGGCCTTTTCGACGACGCCTCTCTCACCGCTGTCAACATCCATAAAGCCCTCTCTGATACGAGGTAGTATGTCGGGCTTTCTGTCCTTGAGCATGTTGACGACTTCGGCGGGATGGCCGGTGGAATCAATCGTATACTTTGCCGCGATGCAGTAAGGGTCAACGTGAAGCGACGACATGAGTATCGGCGTGCCGTTTATTACTACTCCTTCGACAGCTTCTTTTTTGATTATTATGTCTTCGACCTGCATAAGGTTGAAGATTTCCGCACCGGCTTTTTTGGCGTTGTAGGCCAAGGCCGAGGCGAATTCGATGGAATTGGCGCAATAAAGTTTGCCCTGCTTCTCGGTGGTGACTCCGAGCTCGTCGAGGATGTCGGTCTCTTCGAAGACGACCTGGTTGTAGCCGCTTGCGCCGCCCCATATTCCGCCGCCGACGGACAGCTTCTTTTCCAGCACGGTGGTTTTGACGTTGGCTTTTGCAAGATAATAAGCGGCCATAAGCCCGGCCGGGCCTGCGCCGACTATCACAACGTCGTTTTCTAATCTATCCAGCAGATTATTGAAGTACTTTTCGATAATGGCCTTTGAGACTTCGATTTCTTTCATCGTTACTACCCCTAATCCTAAAGGTCGGTCAATTTAACCAATAAAAAAAGCGCCCCGCGAACGGACCGCTTTATAACATTTCGGCTTCCTACGCGAGCATTATCTCGATCAGGTTGTTCAGGGTCGCCCGGCTGACTTCGGGCCTCTCAGCTGTACCCGAACGTTTAAGTTCGGTCTTTAGCTCCCCTGGCAATTCCAGTATTCAATTGTCAGTCGCAATTCTACCCGGCCGGTTACAAAATGCAAGATTAATTTTTCCTTGGCCCCCACGTTTGCTTTTGCCCCCGCCGCTTCACTTTTGCTTGCCTCTGCGTCTCTCGACGCAAGTCGAGGCAGCAGGCGAAGCAAAACGACAGAGGGCAAAGCCGTGGGGGGCTATTCGGTTTTTGTCATTCCTGCGCAAGGTTGTCACCCCTGCGAAAGCAGGGGCAGGAATCCAGAATCCTGATTAGTTAATCCACAAATCGAAGGTCGGCTCTGTTGGATGGTTCGGCTGGAGTCTATTTATTGACAAAGGATTTTTAACACTCAATCGACAAGCAGATTGATGGTCTGGACGAGAAGATATGATTTAGACAAGGACTGCCTACTACCTCGCTCCAATAAGTTCCTCGACTTTCTTTAGTTAAAAACAGGCTAAGAGCGAGGAGTTTCCGATAAAGCTATCTGCGTTTTTGGGCCCAAATCGGGGTTTTTGAAGTGTAAGTCCGGGAAAAACAGAGAAATTTCAAAAAACAGATTTTTAAATCGCCGGGAGAATTATCTTGACATTGGCTGCTCATATCGCTGTCTATAGGAACTATTGCTTTGTGGGAGGCACTGGGAGTCTACCGCTGTTATGCTTTCAACTCTACACTTAAGTGCTGGAGTAAAGTTTCCGATGTAGGGTATTAACATAATATGATTTTTTACTTTTTTGGAGAATTATTATGGAAAAATCGATTAGAAAATTGGCTTTAGTTGCTCTAATGACAATAGTATTTGTCTGCAACGCTATGGCAGTAGAACCGGTTCTTGTGGAGCCGGATGCCGTGGTCTCAGTCAAGCCGTGTCTGGCCAAAGATTTTCGCATCAATGTGGAAACTAACAAAGATGTCTACCACAACAGGGATGTTCTTAAACTGGCTGTCAAGCTTCTCAACAACAGTCCACAACCGGTCTTCATCGGTTTATGTCCTATCGAGGCTGTGCCCGCTGAGGTGAATGAAGGTGAAATCGAGGATGTTTTTGAAGGTGTTTTAGATGACCTGGATGTGGATGTAGCGATTATTCCATATCGACCACGTATAATTGGCTATGCCACATTGACTCGGCTTGGTCCAAGCCCGGTTCCTTACCTGGTTCCCTATGCCGAAGAAGCTCCAATTGTAAAGTCGGTACCCAAAAAGATTCGCTTACCTCTTTTCGGCTCTCCAAGGGTACCCGGCCACAGCACAAGGATTATTTCCACCGCTAACATTTTGTTAGCATGCCCATTAGTTGAGGTTGAGGCTGAAGCCATTCCTCTTGAAGCTGAACCTGCAGAAGTTGTTGAGGCCGAGGAAATCGAGATAGTCCCCGCTATTACTCGCTATATTGCGCTCAGACCCGGGTACTATTTACTCGATTGCCATATCGAGAAGATTTGCGATACGAGAAAAGCACAGGCTCAAAAGATTATTCAAATAAGACGAAGAGTACTCAAGCCGATACCTGTACCAAAACCTACAGCAGAAGCTATAAAATAACGAGCCTATGCGAAGATACCTATCATAAAACAAGCCCTGTTTCGCTATGATGCAGGGCTTGTTTTTTAACAAAGGCCTGAACCAGACACAGATTAACACTGCAAAAAAAAAGCGCCCCGCGAACGGACCGCTTTAAAACAATTCGGCTTCCTACGCGAGCATTATCTCGATCAGGTTGTTCAGGGTCTCCCGCACCTAATTCCGAACATCGATAAGTTACTTACAGGCTTGCCGCCGGCTTTTGTTCTAACCGACCTGAACCTGCCGTTAAGAATTAGGTGCGGGCCTCTCAGCTGTACCCGAACATAAAGTTCGGTCTTTAGCTCCCCTGATAATTCCAGTATTCAAATGTCAGTTTGATTTTAGCTTCAGGAAAACAAGATGCAAGATTATTTTTCAGTCGCTTCTCAAAATTCTCTCACGAGCGGTGTTAGTTATCCTTAGTATCCGAAGTAAGCCCTCTTTAACCGTCTAACGGGCCAATAAACAAGATCGGAATATGATTCTACGACCGGGCAATTCTTACCTGGCAACCAGGGCAGCGAGGCCTGTTTAATTTTGATTGTTCCGCCATCGTCTGAAAAATCTTTTCCAACGCTGTAAAGTGTAAAGTTGTCTTCAGTAAGTCTGTAGACTAACGAGCCGCTGCTGAAGGGGTCGTCCGGGACAGCTTGCAGATAGCCTGCTGAGACAAGCTTATCGAGCGATTCTGGAAATTGGCCGGTGTCAGCCTTGAATCTTAGGACTGCGAGGACGGCAATCAAGGCTTCGGTCTGTGCTCTTGTTTTATGATAGGAGTAAAAAATTCTTTTGGGGTGTATTCCGATTATACTTAGAAGGAAATAGCTGTTGTTGATTTTGTCTATTTTTTCAAAGTAGTCAACATCCTGATTTTTAAGCTGCCATGGAGTTTGAGATTTTAACTGGTCATAAATATCAGAGACTTCTTCAATTTGTTCAGCTACCTGGTTTCTTGTTGGACCGATGAAACAATAATATAATCTTTGTTTAAGGTCCTCATATTCTCTCCAGAAATCTGATTTACCCAGTTCTGAGCAAAGATAAGTATACCAGCCTACTCTCCAGGCAAATCGGCCGGTTCCTCTGCCATTATCTATGAAAGTCATTTGCAACGCATCGAACAGGGCGAGCTTTTCTGCCTGTATACCGGGTACGTAAGTATCTTCAGTCAATTCTGCACGCAGAGCATCCTGAAGGAATTTCAAAGATTTACTCTCTATCTCCAATTTGCTTAGAACGATTAAAGCACTTTTGGCAGCTTCTTTTTTAGTACAGAGTCCATAAAACTGTTCTGTTAAAAATAGAGACGGATGACATTTATGGTTACCCGCCCTATAGCAACTGATAATATTTTCAAACGCAGGTTGAAATTGGTCCTGAAAAGCCTTGAGTTTTGCATCCCAAATAATCGCTTCGTTTATTTGCCGAAGAGTGGATAGTTCAGGAAACGTGACACTAAGCATGCTATTGTCTTCTCTTGAATGTCTTTCCAGCCAATAATAGGGTTTATTTGAAGCTTCCCTAAAGTATTCAAAGGCCTGCGTATTCGAAATTAGCCATTCTTTGAGCATGACCTGGTCGGCATCGTTGAAGTCCGTCGGCCAGTCTTTATAGAACAGTGTTAATTCATTAGGTTGGTTAACGAAGGCATCGTATGCCTTCTGATAATCCTCGGCAGCGTTATGGTTAGGGTCGTAGTTTGCAGGGCGGGTAAGCCTGTTATATTCAGCTACGTAATCGACTGTAATCTTGGGCTTTGCGGTCAGGAACAATACTATCTTAAGGACGAAAAAAGCAAGCAAAAGCCCAACGGCTGCCAATATCCACTTTTTGCTTAGCCTTAAGGGTTTCATTTTGGCATCTCCTTTTAAGGCTTAGGTTCGACTCAATTAAGAATAACAAATTCATTTCTGTATACAAGAATATTGACATTTTTAGTTCTAAATTATGTCTCGGAGTGACAACTAAAATAATACGGCTAACGGCTGTTTCGTTGGGTGGGTAGAGCTTCTAAAGAGCAATTGGCGCTTCGGCGCGGTTGTCACCCCAACTACGATAATCAGCGTCTAAAAATAAATCAGTTTTTTTGTTCGAGTTCCGGCCAGGTTAGTGAGTGCAGAAATGCATTTATTTTGGCGTCGACCTTGTTGTGGTTCTTTTTGGGATAAGTGATGCGGTATTTGATGAACCACGGGCCGTGGACGAAAAGATATGCCCGCGAGCTGCAAAGTTTCTTTTTGAACTGTTTTTTCGATTTCGATTTGTGGCTGAACATAAAGGCCGAGCCGGTTTCGGGGCCCCAGGGCTGGCCGATTGTTATAGTTCCTTCTGCGATGTCGTTGGCGTCGACGTAGATGTCAAGCAGGGTCTTTTTCACCTGCTCGAAATGCTCGTTAAGGCTAACCTCAACGCCATGGCCGACTGCAGAGGCCGGATAGATGTAAACCGTTGCCACCGCTGTCTTAGAGCCCATCGATTTGAGTTCGTACTCGGCTGAGATGTTCTTGGTGCTTGCGTCATAGCTGCGCAGGCGGGTTCTCTTGAAAGAGGCCACTTCGGGCGGTAATTCCATTCCTGAGGATATATGGGTATAGTCGCCCTTGCCCTGTATTTCGACAAAGACCGGCTGGTCGGGCTCAAATTTGGTATGGCTGGGCTGACCGCAGCCAATAACAAGCAGTAAAACCACAACGCTAAGGTATCTCATAAGGAACTCTTTCCAAAATCCAACTAATAATAACTTCCCAAAGCATAGCAGGCTTTGACATTATAGGGGCAATTGTTTATGATGGCAATGCTAAGTATAAGGTTCACTCAGGACGGGTCAATCAATGCCGGATAACGGATTTACTCATCTGCATTTGCACAGCCAATACTCACTTCTCGACGGCGCTTTGCGCTTCGACGATTTACTTAACCGCTGTAAGAAATACCAGATGCCCACCGTTGCCGTTACCGACCACGGCAATATGTTCGGTGCAGTAGAGTTCTACACCAGGGCTACAAAGGCCGGCATTAAACCAATCATCGGAATAGAAGCCTACATCGCGCCGGGCAGAAGGACCGACAGGCAAAAATGCGGCATCGGCGACGCGGCGTATCACCTGATATTACTTGCCGAAAATAATACGGGATACAAAAATTTACTTAAACTTGCCAGCACCGCTTATCTGGACGGTTTTTACTATAAGCCTCGAATTGATAAAGAAGTCTTGGCCGAGTTCAATGAGGGACTGATTTGCACAAGCGCGTGCCTTAAGGGCGAAGTTGCTGCCATGCTGTTAGCCGGCGATGTTGAAAGAGCTAATACTGCCGCTGAAAGTTATATAAAAATCTTTGGCCCGGACCGATACTTCATTGAAATTCAAAAGCACGAGAACGACGAACCCCACGTCAGAGAAGGACTCATCGATTTAGCTAACCGCCTTGGCCTTGGCCTTGTTGCCACGAATGATGTGCACTTTCTCGACGCCGACGACTATGAAGCCCATAATTGCCTCTGTTGCATAAGCACAGGAAAAATGACAGACGACCCGTCCCGGATGATATACCCGACGGACGTGTATCTGAAAAGCCCCGAGCAGATGCGCGAGGATTTCGCGGAGGTTCCCGAATCCTGCGATAACACAATGGCGATTGCCGCTCGATGCAATGTCGAGCTTGACTTAAAGACTCGGCATGCCCCGGGATTTAAACCCCAAGACGGCTCAAGCCCGGAAGAATTCCTGACTAAGCTGTGCTATGAAAACGCCAAAGAGATTTACGGCGAGATTACCGACCAGATTAAGGAACGGCTGGACCGGGAGCTTGACGTAATAGAATCCAAGGGCTTTGCCAGCTATTTTCTTATCGTCTGGGACTTCTGTCAGTACGCACACAAGAACAATATCCCCGTCGGCGCCAGGGGCAGCGGAGTCGGAACCTTGGTCGGTTACTGCCTCGGCTTATGCGATGTCGACCCGTTGCGATACGACTTACTCTTCGAGCGATTTATGGACCCACATCGTAACGAATTACCGGATATTGATATTGATATATGTCAGGATAGTCGGGGTCAGGTGATTGATTATGTTCGGGGCAAGTATGGTCATGTGGCTCAGATAATAACTTTCGGGACGATGAAGGCGCGGGCGGTGATACGTGATGTTTGCAGGGTTTTGAATGTTCCGCTGGCAGAGGCGGATAGGCTGGCTAAGCTTATACCGGAATCGTTGGGGGTGACTCTGGACAGGGCGCTCGAGACCGAGCCGCAGCTTCGAGATGCTTACCAGAGCGATGCAAAGACGCGTAAGTTAATCGATATCTGTAAGCGGCTGGAAGGATTAGCTCGTCATGCGTCTGTTCACGCGGCGGGGGTAGTGATTGCTGAAGAGCCGCTGACGAATTATATACCTCTTTATAAAGCGGCGAGTTCGGATGATATCATAACACAGTTCGAAGGTCCGATGGTGGAAAAGGTCGGGCTTTTGAAGATGGATTTTCTGGGGCTAAAGACGCTGAGCGTGCTGGAGAGGGCGCGGCGGCTGGTTAAAGAGATACACGGAGTAGAAATCGATTTAGAAAAAATCGATATCAGTGACCCGAAGGTTTTCAAGGTATTCGCCGACGGCTATACCAAAGGAGTGTTCCAGTTCGAGTCGGGCGGGATGCGTGATTTGTTAATGAAAATGAAGCCCGACCGGATAGAAGATTTGATAGCAGCGAACGCTTTGTATCGGCCCGGGCCTATGATACTGATAGGGGATTACGTTGACCGGAAACACGGGGCCAAGTGGAAGCTGCCCCATCCGATCATGACCGAAATCCTTCAAGAGACTTACGGGATAATGATATATCAGGAGCAGGTGATGCGGATATGTAACCGGCTTGGTGATATACCGCTTCGTGAGGCGTACACTTTAATTAAGGCAATCAGTAAGAAGAAGGCAAGGACCATCGCCAAGGAAAAAGAAAGGTTCGTCACCGGCTGTACTGATAAGGGATTAAGTAAAAATCAGGCGAAAGAGATATTCGAACTGATAGAGCGGTTCGCCGGTTACGGATTCAATAAGAGTCACTCGACGCGGTATGCTTTTATTGCGTATCAGACGGCTTATATGAAGGCGCACTGGCCTGTTGAGTTTATGGCGGCGCTGCTGACTTACGAGATGGGCAATACCGACAAGGTCGTCGATTATATCGGTGAATGCTCGCGGATGGGGATAGAAGTACTAGCGCCGGATATAAATGAGAGCGGAGTTGATTTTACGCCGGTTTACAGTGGGCACGGTGAAGAGAAGAAAGAAGTAGTCAGGTTCGGTCTTGCTGCGGTTAAGGGAGTTGGGGCAAAGGCGGTTGAGCAGATAATCGCTGCGCGAGATGAGGTTGGAAAGTTCAGTAGTCTGTATCATTTCTGTGAGAATACGGATTTGCGGGCGGCTAATAAGCAGGTGATGGAGGCGTTGATAAAGGCGGGGGCGTTCGACCGGCTCGGCGGCAACCGGGCGCAGATGATGGCCGGGCTGGAGAAGGCGATGCAAATCGGCTCGACGCTTGCAGCGGACAAACAGGGCGGACAGCTTAATTTCTTCGGCGAGATGACAGAGAGCGATTATTCGAAAGATTTTGAGAAGCTGCCGGCGGTTTCGCCGTGGCCTGAGGCGCAGATGCTCGCCTACGAGAAGAGCGTGCTTGGGTTTTATGTTACAAGTAATCCTTTGAGTCACTGCGCTGAGAGTATAAACCTGTACTCGACGGCAAACAGCTCGCAGATCGATGAGATTGAACAGGGCCAGGCAATCGTTATCGGGGGGATGATAACCAGGATAAGGTATCATGTCACTAAGAGCGGCAGGAATACCGGTTCGAAGATGGCGGTGTTTGTATTGGAAGATTTGCAGGGCGAGGTTGAGGTTGTCCTGTTTCCGGAGACGTTAGGCAAGTTCGGCCATTTGCTTGTCAGCGATACGGTAGTATTCGCTAAGGGTAAAGTTGACCGCAGGAGAGGAAAGCCGAACATTTACG
>CAZNXD010000035.1:0-6044 GCA_964576935.1 uncultured Pirellulales bacterium
GAATGGTTCAATTATGAGTGTCCTTTCTGCAAATACCATTACGAGCCGGAAACTACGATGGTTGACCTTGCCAACAAGTACAAGGACAAAAATGTGCAGGTTATTTCTATAAATAGCACAAGCCATCAGAGTACCGAGAAAAACAAGGCCTTTGCCGAAAAATACAATTTGCCTTATCCGATACTCGATGACCGAGCCGGACTAATCGGCCATGCCTTCGATGCCAAGCGCACCCCTCACATGTTCATCATCGACCCGAAAGGCGCTATCGTCTACGAAGGGGCTATAGACAACGCTCCGCTGGGCAAACTTCCCGCAGGCCAGGAAAAAGTCAATTATGTGGACAAGGCCTTAACCGAACTTTTGGCGGGCAAGCCTGTAGCTGTTGCAAAAACCGAAGAATACGGCTGCACCGTTAAATACGCAAAATAATCTAAAGGTTACAAACTATGTCTGACAAAGTTTTCACAGGATGTACGGTGTGTTTTGTCTGTACCGCCTTGATTTTGGGTTTATGCTCATGCAATAGCAGAAAAACAAACGCATCTTCTGAAGGACAGGCATCCACCGTTAAGCAGGTTGACCAGGTTGAGACTGATACAATGAGCCAAAAAGTTACCAAAACTGACAAGCAGTGGAAAGAGCTTTTAACACCCGAGCAGTACCGAATTACCAGGCAGTGCGGAACCGAGCCTCCGTTTACCGGCAAGTACTACAAGTTTAAAGGTGAAGGTAAGTATCTCTGTGTAGCCTGCGGCAACGGGCTGTTCGGCTCTGATACCAAGTTCGATTCCGGAACAGGCTGGCCGAGCTTTTACGAACCTATTGACCCGAATCATATTGACGAACATACGGACCGCGATTTCTCCATGGTTCGAACGGAAGTCCGGTGCAGCCGATGTGACGCGCATCTCGGCCATGTCTTCGATGACGGCCCGGCCCCGACCGGCCTTAGATATTGCATTAATTCCGCCGCTTTACAGTTCGAATCGAGCGAACCGGAAAAATAGTAAAGTTTTAAGGTATTTTGGCGTTAATCGGCTTTAACAAAAATCGCTGTTATCGCCGATATATAAATGTGGTTTTTTCAAAAGCTCTTTTAGAAGCTTTAAGAGATTTTAGGAAGCAAAAAAAATGACTAAGAAAATGCATCCATTATGCTGGATCGGTTTTCTGCTGCTGATAATTGGCGGTCTCAACTGGGGACTGGTGGGTTTGTTTGATTTCAACATCGTGACCGCCATATTCGGTAAAGTGCCTATACTTGAGCGTATCGTTTACGTATTTATCGGATTCTCTGCCATTGGTATTATTATCGAGATTATCGGCTGGTGCCCCCTCTGCAGACACAAAATCGAACCACGTGCCGAACAGCCTCAGCCGCAGACATAGAGTCGCCGGGGGTGTTTTGTAAACGCTTTGCTTGGTTAACTTAGCCGGCAGATGTTATATTCTGCGCGTATTTTATAAAAAGAAGGGCTTATTTATGATATAATACAGACAAGCTTATGCCGTACAAAATGTTTAAAAATGTGGTCTTACCGGCAGTTTTGTCTTGTCTGAGCTTTTTGCACACCGCGACAGCCGAACAAACCTTTTCCAGCTGGACCGACCATTACTCGGCGCTTGGCCGGTACAAGGTCAGCTATATAAGGTACGACTGGTTCGACAAAAAACGTGACCGCATCGTGCCGGTCAAAATTTATTATCCTCAAACCGAACAGGGAAAATTTCCTGTCATTATTTTTTCTCACGGTCTTGGTGGTTCCCGCGAAGGCTATGAATATCTCGGCTCTCACTGGGCTTCTCACGGTTACATATCCGTGCATCTTCAGCACAAGGCAAGCGACACCGATATCTGGCTCGACAGACCACAAACCGACCAGGCCGTTCGCCGGGTCATATCCGACCCGAACAACATCAGGAACCGTCCGATGGACGTTCGTTTCTGCATCAACCGATTGAAAAAGCTCCAAAAACAGAAAGGTCCCCTGAAGGACTTTTTGAACTTGAACAAAATTGGCATGGCCGGCCATTCTTTTGGCGCTCAGACAACGCTTGCCGTTGCGGGCCAGCTATACATAGACGACAAGAACCGCAAAATAAGTTTTGCCGAACCGCGCATATCCGCCGCTATCGTTATGAGCCCGTCGGTCCCGCAGAAAAAAGACAAGCTCGACGAAATCTACAAAAGAATCCGAATTCCTACTTTTCACATGACCGGAACCCTTGACAACAGCCCCGTCATATCCGTTACCGCCGAGGACAGACGCATCCCGTTTGACTGTATCACTACTGCCGACTGTTATCTCCTTATTTTCAGAGGCGGCGACCATATGGTCTATGCAGGCCACAGACGTTACCAGGGCACTCAGAGAAAGGACCCCATATTCCACAGGCTCATTCTTGCCGGCTCCACCGCCTTCTGGGACGCATACCTCAAATCCGACGCTGCGGCAATGGATTGGCTCTGCGGGGGTCAGTTTGAGACGCTTTTAAAAAATAACGCTGCTTTCGAGAAAAAACTCAAATAGGCTGCCGTTCAAGCCGACCAGTAATCGCAATCGGCTTGTTGACTAAGTTTTCTCTTTAAGCTATTCTAACCCCTCAAAACTGGATTATCAGATGCTCGAAGATTACTTCTTCTTGCGAGAGGACGTTCATGCTTAAGAGGACACATACAGGCGGCCATTTTCGCCTTGAAAATGTCGGTAAAAAAGTGACACTGGCAGGCTGGGTCCATTCCTATCGCGACCACGGCAATCTTGTCTTTATAGACCTTCGTGACCGCACAGGCCTGATTCAACTGGTCTTCGACCCCGAAACTCGGCCCGAGGCGCACAAGCTTGCACGAACGCTCCGCGACGAGTGGGTCATTGCTGTTCGAGGCATCATCCAGCCGAGAAGCGAAGGCATGACAAATCTGAAACTGCCCACTGGCGAAATCGAAGTTGCCGTTGAGAAAATCGAAATTCTTAATACCGCCAAAACACCGCCGTTCGAAATGGGCAGTGCCGAAAAGACCGCTGAAGAAATACGCCTTGTAAATCGATTCATAGACCTGCGTCGTCCCGAGGCCCAGAAAAGAATCAGCACCAGATATAAAGTTACAAAAATCACACGTGACTATTTTGATGCGCTGGGCTTTTGGGATATAGAGACCCCCATGCTCGCCAAAAGCACCCCCGAAGGAGCCAGGGACTTTCTCGTACCAAGCCGGCTGCTGAAAAACAGCTTCTATGCTTTGCCTCAGTCGCCACAGCTTTTCAAGCAGATTCTGATGATAAGCGGCGTTGACAAGTACTATCAGATAGTCCGCTGTTTCCGCGATGAAGACCCTCGCGCCGACCGACAGGCCGAGTTCACACAAATCGATGTCGAAATGAGCTTCGTCGATTCTAATGATGTCATCGGCGTACACGAGAACCTTATAGCTAAAATCTGGAAGAGAATTCTTGATGTGGATATCACCGCACCGATGCGACGAATGTCTTATCAGGATGCTATGGATAATTACGGCACCGACCGGCCGGACCTCAGGTTCGACATGAAGTTAAAGGACATTTCCGATATCGCCGATAAATCCACTTTCAAGGTCTTCACCTCAACCATCGAAACCGGTGGCGTAGTCAAAGGCCTTTGCGCACCGGGCGGCGGAAAATACTCTCGAAGTGACATCGAAAAAACATTAACCGATTTTGTCGCCGAATATGGCGCTAAAGGCCTTGCCTGGTTCAAAACCAAAAAGGAAAACAGCCGAATCAGCCTGACCAGCAGCATTGCAAAGTTCTTCTCGCCCGAACAGCTCAGCCGGATAGTCGAACTATTCAACGCGGGAGAAAATGACCTTTTACTTTTCGTCGCCGGTGACAAAAAAACCGCCAACAAAACCCTTGGCCCTCTGCGATGCCGCCTTGCAAGAGAACTTAAGCTTTATGATGAATCCGCTTTTGAATTCGTCTGGGTTGTGGACTTTCCTCTGTTTGAGTGGAACGAGGATGAAAAAAGATATGATTCATTGCATCATCCTTTCACCGCCCCGATTGAAGAAGATTTGGAAAAGCTCGATACCGACCCTGCCTCGATAAAATCGCTGGCCTATGACATTGTTGTAAACGGTTCCGAAATCGGCGGAGGAAGCATTCGTATCCACCAGCCCGAAATCCAGCGAAAAGTGTTCAAGCTGCTCAATATCTCCGACACACAGGCGCAGGAAAGATTCGGCTTCTTCCTGCGGGCGCTGGAATACGGAGCGCCGCCGCACGGCGGTATCGCGCTTGGCCTGGACAGGCTTGTCATGATTTTGACCGGAACCGAGAACATCAGGGACGTCATCCCGTTTCCAAAAACACAGAAAGGCCAGTGTCTGCTCACCGGTGCGCCAAGCCAGGTCGACCAGAAGCAGCTCGACGAATTAAACCTGCGCACACAGAAGCACCTGCACGCGATAGAGAATGGGCAAAAAGAGCAGACCTGAGAATCGCTGATTAATGCGCAAATACCTGAACAAAATCTGGCACAGAATTCTTGTCTTTTTTCACCTCTCACCTCTTTCGCTTGCCGGAAAGTGCAGAATCACCTTCGGTGCAGCTGTTGCGCTTGTACTTGTTTTAGCGCTGCTCATTCCCTATGTCTGGATGAGCCAGTTGACCAGAAAGTCTTACCTTGACGCGGGCCGTGCACGCTCTGATAGCGTCCTGGCCAATCACTTCCAGGCCATTAAATCCGACCAGTCAACCTTACCTACCCTGGCTCCAACCGGTGAGCCTGTCGATCCGAACAATGCTGACGTTGTGTGGATTCGCTTTGATAAGGAATATGAATCAGCCGTTGCCGCACTTACTCCCGAGCAAAGAGACCTTGTCGAATCGCTTCGCGGCCAGCAGGACCTTGATGAGACCCTCGCCTTTACCGAGCAGGACGATGCCCTCTACAGCGATTACGTGCGTTTGTTCAGGGCAAAGGATAGCTGTATGCGATGTCACAATCCGCAGGGTCTTTCATTGCCGTTTAGCAAAAACCAGTCAATCGGCGTCGCTGTTGTCCGCCGGCCTGCCAATCAAATGGGCAAAACCATTTTCCTGAACCGCGTCTGGATATTTTTTGCTGGATTAATAGCCGCCGCCGGCGCCATCATAGCTTTTTACTGGATAACACAGAGAGTAATCCTAAGACCCATCCGCCAGCTTCGTGCCCTTGTAAATAATGTCGCCGAGGGCAACCTTGACATAAGAAGCTCAATTAACACCCGTGACGAATACGAAAGACTTGCCGAAGCGTTCAATCATATGCTCGATGGTCTCCAGGCCATCCAGCAAAAACTCCGTGGTGCAAACGTACAGCTTGACGAAAAAATCGCTGAGCTTTCCGAACGAAACATCGAGCTTTTCAAAGCTAATAAGGTCAAAGGCGAGTTTCTCGCAAATATCTCTCACGAATTTAGAACTCCACTCAACTCGATTCTCGGCTTCGCTGAAATCCTCCGCGAAAAAAGCACCGGCCCTAACAAAGAAAAGAACCGACGCTATGCCGAAAACATCATCACCGCCGGAAAGAATCTTCTCAATATGATTAACGACCTGCTCGATTTAGCCAAAACCGAAGCAGGGAAAATGCAGCTTCATATTGAAAGAGCCTCCGTTGCCGAGCTTTGCGATAGCCTGGTTGCATCGTTTTCCGTGATGACAAAAAACAAAAAAATCAAAGTCAAGTTTACCATCGATGAAGATATCCCTCCCTTAAACACCGACATCGGTAAAGTTCGCCAAATCCTCTATAACTTCATGAGCAACGCCGTCAAATTCACTCCTGAGCGGGGTAGAATAGAAATTCGAGCCTCGATGCTCGAAGAAAAAACCCTGCGAATCGCCGTGACCGATACCGGCTGTGGAATCGCACCGGCAGACCAGGAGACAATTTTCGATAAATTTCGCCAGGCTGACGGCTCAATAACTCGCCGTTCAGCGGGCACCGGCCTGGGCCTGACCCTTAGCAAGGAGCTTGCCAATCTGCTCGCAGGCAGCGTCGGCCTCGAAAGCGAACTC
>CAZNXD010000035.1:6054-11048 GCA_964576935.1 uncultured Pirellulales bacterium
AAAGGCTCGACCTTCTGGCTTGATATCCCCATAACACTCGTCCCTGACAACCAGACCCACCAAAGCGATTGACCCCGTCGTCGCTTTGCATATAATAGCTCCAGGAAAGGATTATATATGACCAGAAAATTCGTAAGAGCTATTTTTCCGGGTTCTTTCGACCCTATTACCAACGGCCATCTTGATGTCATAAAACGCGGCATAAAGCTTTTTGATGAGCTGATAGTCGCCGTAGGACGAAGCCCAATCAAGAATCCCTTATTCGATCCGAAAGAACGAGTCGAAATGATTACCGAGCTCACAGCCGATATTCCCGGCGTATCTGTCGAAAGCTTTGACGGCCTGACCGTCAACTTCGCCAAAGCAAAGAAAGCCGACGTAATACTGCGAGGCCTGCGAAGCCTCACCGACGTTGAGTACGAATTCCAGCTTGCTATGACAAACCGTGCCCTGGCCGGCATCGATACTGTCTTTGTCATGGCCGGCGAACAGTTCGGTTTTACGACTTCGACTATGATTCGTGAGGTCGCCGGCCTTGGTGGCGATGTCTCAAAGCTGATCCCGGAACCAATTTACGAACGTCTCCAGCAGCGGCTCAAAGAAAAACCCTCGTCGCAATAATACTTCTAACAACGAACATTCGGAGCGGCATTTGTTCACTATAACCGTCACAACTCATTTCTGGGCCTCACACCGAGTCACCTTACCCGATGGCTCGACCGAACCGCCGCACAGCCACAATTGGTCCGTTTCCGCTGACGTAAGTTCTGATAAGCTTGACGATAACGGCATGGTCATGGATTTCTGCCTACTGAAGCAATTGCTCGATGGCATCACTGCTCCACTTACTAACCGACCGATGGACCAGGCCGACTACTTCCGAAAAAAAGGCCAATCCACCGAAATCATCGCAAAATATATCTTCGAAAAACTCTGCCCCCAATTGCCCGACAACCTCATCCTCGAACAAATACAGCTCACAGAACACCCCCGATGCTCCGTAAAATACCGACCATGAGGGTCATTCCGCACTTGATGCGGAATCTACATCGTTTAGCCCCCAACTTTATGTTGGGGGTTTGCTTGCCGCGACGTAGTAAAATGAAGGTGGGTCGTTAAATTTAGCCCCTCGATTTATCGAGGGGTTATTGTTTCCGTTTAGCAGTCGCCGGAACGGCGACTTTTTCCCTATCCGCGATACGCTCTTTTGGTTCTTCTACTTAAACATCTCCGGCACCAATTTTTTCAGTCGGGCCGCGGCTTCCTCTTTACTGTGTCCCATCTCCATAAGTAGGCCCCCATAGTTTTCAATCGCATCTTCCAGATTAGGGTGCTTATGGCCGGTTCGGTGGGTGAACTCTATGTAAATCACTAAAGCGCGTTTCATCAGGGGTTCTGCCTCTCTTAATCGATTGGTTCCCCTGTATAACTGCGCCAGGTTGTTCAGGTTTATAGCGACATCCGGGTGGTCTTTGCCGAGGGACTTCTTATCTATCTCAAGCGCACGTTTAAAGAGTGGCTCCGCCTCTTTGAAACGATTGGTTTCCCGGTACAATTCCGCCAGGTTGTTCAGGACAGTAGCGACATTAGGATGGTCTTTACCATATGATTTTTCAAATATCTCAACCGCTCTTTTGTAAAGCGGCTCCGCCTCTTTGAAATGACTGGTTGCTCTGTACAATTCCGCCAGGTTGTTCAGGACAGTAGCGAGTTCTGGGTGGTCTTTGCCGAAGGACTTCTCAACTATCTTAAGCGCACGTTTCATCAGGGGTTCTGTCTCTTTGAAACGATTAGTCGCCTGATATAACGCCGCCAGGTTGTTCAGGGCAGTAGCGACATTGGGATGGTCTTTACCCAGTGCTTTTTCCCATATTGCAAGTGCTCTCTTATAAAGCGGCTCTGCCTCTTTGAAACGATTAGTCGCCTGATATAACGCCGCCAGGTTGTTCAGGTGTATAGCGACATTTGGGTGGTCAGGACCTAAGGACTTCTCATCTATCTCAAGCGCACGCTTATAGAGGGGCTCTGCCTCTTTTAATCGATTGGTCGCCTGATACAACATCGCCAGGTTGTTCAGATCTATTGCGACTTTCGCGTGCTCTGAGCCAAAGGACTTCTCATCTATCTTAAGCGCACGTTCCATCAGGGGTTCAGCCTCTTTGAAACGATTGGTCGCATGATATAACGTCGCTAGATTGTTCAGGCATATGGCGACACTTGGATGGTTCGGGCCGAAGGAAGCTTCATCTTTGGATAAAGCCTTTCCGAAGATTTCTTCAGCTTCCTGGTATTTGGCCAAATCCAATAAGGTAATCCCCAGACCTGCCATTGCAGAGGTATTTTCCGGATGGCCCACAAGAATCGTGCGAAAGGTGGATTCGGCTTCTTTATATCGAGCAAGACGAAGCAAACCACCAGCATAAGAAAGCTGAGCATTCAGACTAAGCTCCGCTTTTATATTCGCCTGTTCCGCAATGCGTTTCCATTTTTCATATTCGGCGAATAATTTCTTTTCCCTGACGGTAAGGGGTTGTTCGGCTTCTTCTATCGTTGTGACTGGTCGGACTCCCTCTAGTTTTGATTCAAGCTCGTCAAGCCTCGTCAGGATTGTTTCCTGGTTCTCTTTTGTCGGACCAAAGGCAATGCTATAAATTCCAAAAATAACGGTGGCTAAAAGACCCACAAGGCCAATACGATTTTGTATTTTCGCATTGTTGTACCAGCGAGCGTTACTATGACGGCGGATTCGATGTTGCCAGCAGTATTCGGAATCTTTATGCACAGATCGCGTGCATTGCTCTTTATTGAGTTTCAAGGCTTTACATAGTTTCTTGACCATAATAATTCTCCGCAAAGCCTCCTCAATTTAAGGTTTGTTGTAAGTCTCAGGATGAATGTCCCTTGGCCCTCCTTTTCTCCTCTCACCATACCACAGATTATCCCCCTCCGCAATAAACCAAAAACCTCATCGCGTAGCGATACCGCAATTTTGCATTTTGCTCTTTAATCTTTGATATACTTCTTCCCCCCAAGGACAAGCCAAAAACCTCAACCCCCAAACCTAAAACCTCCGAACTATTCTGGCGCTAGGTGTTATTGACACCTACTGAATTCTACCTTTGGCATAAAATCCGTGAACTCTGCCTATCCCGCCAAAGCCTTGGCGACGGCGGATGTAATCTGTGGCTAATAATGTCTTAATATTTTTGCCCCTTTGCCGCTATGCGTCCGGAATCTGGAATCTTAAATCAAGTATCCAGCGGAATTTGTCGATTATTTAAGCATAGTTATTAACTGTACTTGGGACTTTTTGCCCCTCCGGGGAAGGTCGTTTTGACATTTATTTCTAACGACATCGAGTATTTTGATATAATAAGTTAATCGCAATACGCAGTACGCAGTACGCACTTGCGCAGGACGAATATATGATTTGCCAGGTCTGTAAAAAACACGAAGCTACTATTCATCTGACCGAGATAACTGACGGAAAACGCGCCGAGATGCATCTCTGCCAGGCTTGTGCCATTGAGCAGGGTGTCGCAATCAAAAGCCAGATGCCCATCAATGAGCTTCTCAGCAGCCTGCTCGCTGCAGCGCCTGGCGATGATGAAATAATCACAGACTCAGACTCAGAGCTGGTCTGTCCGAACTGCGGTATCACGCTTGAGCAGTTTCGGAAAAATGCCCTGTTGGGCTGCCCCAATGACTATGAAGTCTTCGCAAAGGCACTGGCGCCTTTGATTGAAAAAGCTCATGACGGCCATACTACTCACTGCGGCAAGGTGCCTGCAAAGACACCGAAGGATACAAAAAAACAAATCGAGCTTCTCAACCTTCGCCAGCAGCTCGACGACGCAGTGAAAACCGAGGACTACGAAAAAGCCGCTAAGCTCCGCGACCAGATAAGCGAGATTGAAAACTAATACGCAGCACGCAGAACACAGTACCCAGAACGAGTATGAAGCTGACAGATATAAGTAACGATGTTAACGAATGGTTCAGCGGCACCGGACCACAGTCCGATGTGGTTATATCATCCCGCATACGGTTGGCACGTAACCTTGCCGGCCATAAATTTCTCTCGCGATGCTCCGACGAAGAAAAAACTCAGATACTCGATAAGCTAAAAGACGTCATGACCTCTCTCGACCTCGGCGACAAGATATTTTACATCAGCGTCGATAAAGCCCCTATCCTCGACAGAAATTTCCTCGTCGAAAGACATCTAATCAGCAGGCACCACGCCTTCGGAAAAGGCCCCCGAGGCGCCGTAATCGCAAAGCGCGAATCATTCACCGCAATGCTCAACGAAGAAGACCACCTCCGACTGCAGGTCTTAAGAGGAGGCCTGCAACTGTCCGCCTGTTTCGAGCAAATCAATCGAATAGACGACATGATAGAAGAAAAACTCGAATATGCCTTCAGCCCAAGGTATGGTTACTTAACAGCATGCCCGACGAATTTAGGAACCGGAATTCGAATCTCAGTAATGCTTCATCTGCCTGCCTTAAAAATGACCGAACAAATCGAAAAGTTCCTCAATGCCGCAAAGGATATGGGCCTGGCCGTCCGCGGACTCTTCGGTGAAGGTACCGAAGCAACCGGCGATTTCTATCAACTCTCCAATCAGGTCACCTTGGGATTATCTGAAGCTGACATTGTTAAACAGTTTGAAAAGGAAGTTATTCCGGAGATTGTTGATTATGAAAACACCGCCCGCAAAAAACTGCTCTCCTCCCAGAGCAGTATGCTCGACGACAAAATCGCCCGCGCCATGGCCCTTCTTAAAAGTGCTCACCTGATAAGCTCACAGGAAGCCTTGCTTTTATTAAGCCACCTGCGCCTTGGCATCAACATGCACGAGCACATGGGCGCTACCACTCCCGGCATCGAGAGCATTTACTCGCTTATCTCCGACCGCAAAGGACCAGCCGGTACAATTTCTATCCGAACGATAAATCGTCTCTTCATGCTGACCCTGCCGGCCCATCTGC
>CAZNXD010000036.1:0-2380 GCA_964576935.1 uncultured Pirellulales bacterium
AAAATCAGAGACAGCATTTTCCTCAGGAAAACCAAGCATTGGAAATACGAGAGAGAATATAGGATTGTACGTGCTCTTTCTGAATGTGAAGCATATCGGCCTCCAGCAACAAGAACGTCATATCGTGATGACAAAAGAATTTATTGCTTCCCGTTATCGCTAAGTTGCATTGCCAATGTTATTTTTGGGGTGAATACTTCACGAGAGGTTAAAGAGAAAATAATCAAATCTTGCAAGAATACTAAAATTAATTTTCTTCAAACAATCATCTATAAAGACCTTCAGAATAAAATTGATTTCATACCTATTAATAGTTTTGGGACAATCGACGAGTATTTGAAAAAACTGCCACAGATATTTACATTCGACTCGATTGTGGCTAAATATAATAAAGATTATATAACTGTTGATTCCCCACATGAATTACCCTACTACCATCTTCAGCCAAATGATTATGATGACTACTATAAAAAACAATTAGCCAAACTAGGAATAACATAAGGATTAGAATGACGTGCCAAGATCGAAAACAAAAACTGTATGAATTGGGAAAGAAAGCAGTTATGAAAATAACAAGCCGGCAAACACTTGGATATGTTTGTCCGATTTGCCTACGGTGTTTTGAGAATTTAGATGAACTTACAGAGGAACATGTTCCTCCTGAGTCTATTGGCGGAGAGGTGCTATGTCTCACCTGTCGCGAATGCAACTGTATTGCGGGTTATAGTGTGGATGCGCAAGTTCAAAGAGAGCAACTTTCTAGGACATTCATTGTTAAGAATGGACGTGCTCGAAAAGCTAAACTTATAGTCGGTGATGCTAAAGTAAACATTGACCTTAGGTTCAGTGAACAAGGTGGCGAAATTAATATACTTGGTGATCAAAATGATCCGAAAGTTGTTGAAACTCTGAAACCAATTTTGAAAGAAATAATACAGTCTGGTAAAAGCTTTAATCTTCGCGATATAGTCTCATATAGCAGAAAAGCCGCCGACATCGGCTACTTAAAAACGGCTTACTTGGCTGCATTCGCCAAATTCGGTTATTCTTATATCTTGAGACCAGCCCTAAATCGGGTACGTCAGCAAATCAAGGAACCGAGTTTATGTATTCTCAATACAGTCCGTGTTTATGGCAATGTAACCAATATTCCGGAGAAAGTGTTTATATTATTACAAGAGCCTATTTCTTGTCTTTCTGTTAAAGCAGATGATTCAATTGTGTGTTTGCCCTTGCCGTATGGAGATGACCTCTTTTATGAGAAACTGGCTGAGATGCGCGCAAACGGGCGTATTTTTGAATGGCGAGGCAATGCAACCATAGAGTGGCCAAGAAGATTTGAGTTAGCACTGGATCTAGGCAATGAGGTCTAATCAACCCTCATTTTCAGCCTAAAAGGGGGGACCTACTCATTGAATATTGAATATTGAATATTGACGATTGAACGGCATTTTTAACGGGTTTTGTGGTGATTTCGTAATAATTCGTATAAGTTGTTATTGAACCACCTAAATACTGTGTTAGCAAGCGTTTATCGGGGGTAAAAAATTTTGATAAAAATCTCGAAAAAGTGCTTGACAGAAGTTAGGTAAATGGTTAAAATATTGGATAGTTAGGCAGTAAGCCAAAGGTTTCAGCCCAAGAACGGGCAAGGCATTTCGGGCAAGCAAGCCAAGAACAAATCGTTAATTCTAAATTCAATTCCTGAACGCTACACGCTATACGCTGTACGCTATTCTCTATGGGAGGAAAGTCATGTCAACTTACCGTTTAAAAATCTCAATTCCACAATCTATCGACAAAATTATCGTCGCCCCAATACTGCTGTTGCGAAGGCTCTGGTACGGCTATCCATTCCGAAGGATATCTTTGGTAAATTCGAAACTATACGCAATTGTCGACCCTGACGACTTCTATAACCTGTCTCAATACCCTTGGTGGATTGCTAAAAGAAGGGAGTCATTTTTTCGAGTTATCCGGCTGTCCAACGAAGGTAACTCCTATCGCATGATTTCAATGCACCGCCAAATAATGCAACCGCAAATAGATTCAAAACTAAAAACTCAAAATTCAAAACTCACTAATTCGCCATGCGAATTAGTCGTTGACCACATCAACCACAACAACCTGGACAATCGAAGAGCAAATCTGAGAGTAGTTACAATCGCCCAGAACAATAGGAACAGAAGGTCGCGAACAGGGGTTTCGAAATACAAGGGCGTAACTTTTCACCGCCAAAACAAACTCTTCATTGCAAGAATCACCATCAATCGCAAAAGATTATTTCTTGGCTGTTTTCATAATGATATTGACGCAGCCAGAGCCTATGACGCCGCTGCAAAGAAATATCACGGCCGGTATGCCTGTCTTAATTTCCCAC
>CAZNXD010000036.1:2390-10922 GCA_964576935.1 uncultured Pirellulales bacterium
AAGAGGATTAAGGGACGCGCTGCGTGCCGCGTTCGGCGTTCTGCGGGCAAAAGGCTGTTGATTGACAATGAGCTTATTCTCGTATAGCGTATAGCGTGCGGCGCAAGAGTGTATGGCGGATGAGTTCATTGATTAAGAACGCAGTTATGGAGTAAGTCTGACATGCTATGGAGAAAAATAAATCTCGAATTATTGTTAAAAAGCGGCGTGGTTTATAGATTATTTGTTCTCATTGCCCAAACGCTTTTTCTCTGGGCAGTGACTGGAGAGCTTAAGCCGGCCCTGGGTGCTTCAGTTATCTGGAACGGAGTTAATTTACTGCTGTACTATGCGTATCATTATGTGTTTTATAGAATGTTCGAGATGGGAAAAACGAACAATTGTGCAGTCTAAGATTATGCGTAGTTGCTGCTACGGCGCGGAAATATCACGGCGAGTTCGCGTATCAGAACTTTCCGGCGGAGGGGAGAGAAAGAGGATTGAGGGGCGTCGTGCGCAAGCGCGCAAGTACGAGCAAAACCCGTTGATTGACAATGTTTCATCGCTGAGTTATGCTCGTATAGTGTATAGCGAGAGAATTAAGGATACAGGTGTAATTATGGTATTTCGAGGTTATACAAATGTGATATCACAGGCGACGAAGAGTTTCGCGAGGGGGACGCTTCTGCTCGGCCTGTTCTTGATTGGGTTCGGGGTTTTGATACTGGCGCTGCCTGCTGTGTTCGCTTTTCTTGCGGCGATGGTGTTTTTTATAGGGGGGTTCGGCGCGGTGATAACGGCTATTAAGATGTACCTTGCCAACCGGAAGATGGAAAAGCTCAATAGCGACGGTTCAGAAGGATACCGCGAGAACGTGCAGGTACGGATTGAAGAGCACGATGAGTTTTAGACATAGAAGCTGCTCTCAAAATCCTAAATCCTAATCTCTAAATCCTAAACAAATTCAAAGCACTAAAGCTACAATTTCTCAAACCACGGATTAACACAGATTTTCGCAGATTATTTACCACGAAGGCACTAGTAGAGGGGACAGCGTTTAGCTGATTTTCAGCGTGGCCAGGGCGATAGCAGCGAAGACGCCGACTAAAAGCTGCGATTTTGAAGGAATGACCTATAAGAAACCAAAAATTACATAAAATTCTAAAATCCGGAAAATTTTTCTTGCCAATTTTCACTGGCGGCGGGTACAATTCTGGAGGAGAGTGTGCCCATATTTTACCTTGTTAAGTTGTTCTGAAGAGAAGGGACGATGAGAATGAAAGAGGAGGAGAGGCATAGCCTCTATAGGCACATAGGTGCAAGGGGGGGTATTGCAGGCATTTATTTCCTTATTTTTGTAGGTTTCACTGTCATTTCTCCGGCAACAGGGGCAAGTTTTCAGGGTCTTGGCGACCTTTCGGGAGGAGAATTCGGCAGCTATGCGAATGGCATCTCATCTGATGGCTCGGTCGTGATAGGCTACAGTGAGTCAGCCTCAGGCACCGAGGCATTCCGCTGGACCTCCGGCGGCGGGATGGCTGGGCTTGGCGACCTTTCGGGAGGAGAATTCAGCAGCAATGCTCTTGGCGTCTCGTCTGACGGCTCGGTCGTGGCAGGCTACAGCGAGTCAGACTTAGGCACCGAGGCATTTCGCTGGAGTTCTGGTGGCGAGATGGTCGGGCTTGGCTACCTGCCGGGAGGAGCGTACTTAAGCTGTGCGCTTGACGTCTCGTCTGACGGCTCAGTCGTGGTGGGACTTGGCTACTCGGCCTCCTTGGACCTCGAGGCGTTCCGCTGGACCTCCGGTGAGGGGATGGTCGGGCTTGGCGACCTGGATGGGGGAGACTTCGAAAGCCATGCGGGTGGTGTCTCGTCTGACGGCTCGGTCATTGTAGGACAAGGCAACTCCGAATCGGGCTATGAAGCTTACCGCTGGACCCTTGGCGACGGAATGGTTGGGCTTGGCGACCTGGAAGGGGGAGAATTCTACAGCGATGTGGCCGGGGTCTCGTCCGACGGCCTGGTCGTAATAGGCTGCAGCGAGTCAACCTCGGGCCTTGAGGCATTCCGCTGGACCTCCGACGGCGGGATGGTCGGTCTTGGCGACCTTTTGGGGGGAGAGTTCTACAGCTATGCGACTGGTGTCTCATCTGATGGCTCGGTTGTGGTGGGTAGCGGCAATTTGGGTTCCGAGGCGTTCATCTGGGATTCTACCAACGGCATGCGGAGTTTGAGGGACATACTGGTCGACGACTTCGGTCTTGGCGCAGAGCTGGCCGGTTGGACTCTGACTGATGCGTTGGGGATATCCGGTGACGGCCTGACAATTGTTGGCTATGGGACCAACCCGAGTGGCTATGACGAGGCCTGGATTGCAACAATACCGGAACCGGCAACAATTCTGCTGCTGGGACTGGGCGGCCTGGCTTTGTTGAGGAGGAGTTGAAGGACAAGCTTTAGCGGATTTTCAGCGTGGCCAGGGCTATTGCTGCGAAGACGCCGGCCAAGAGCCAGAAGCGCACGATTACCTGGGGTTCGGACCAGCCTATCAAATGAAAGTGATGGTGAATCGGCGCGACCCTGAAGATTCGTTTTCCGCCGGTGTATTTGAAATAGCCAATCTGCAAGACGACGCTGAGCAATTCCATTACGAAGACGCCGCCGATAATTAAAAGCAGAATCTCATTTCTTGTGACCAATGCGCCGTAGCCCATTGCAGCACCAAGGGGTAATGAGCCGACGTCACCCATAAAGACCTGAGCGGGGTGACAGTTGTACCATAAGAAACCCAGGACCGCGCCGAGGATGGCGGAGTAAAAGATGCTAAGCTCGCCGGACTGCGGGATGGCGGGCAGTAATAAATAGCTGGCCCAGGTGACATGACTTGTCCGGCCCATTGTCTCGGAGGCGACGTAGCAAAGGACAACCAAAACGGCGCTGACCATGCCGACGCAGCCTGCCGCGAGGCCGTCCATGCCGTCGGTCAGGTTGACCGCGTTGCTTGTCAATGTGAGGTATAGGATGGCTATGGTTACGAACATCCAGTTGGCCAGGGGAAGGCTATGCTTGTAGAAAGGCATCCAGAACCTGATTCCGTCTGGGATGTTGACGAAGTCGGTATATAAGAAAGAGGCAATCAGGACGGCACCTCCGATTTGGAAGATGAGTTTTTCCCAGACCTTCAGGCCGTCCCTTGTTCTATGACGAATGTCGGCGGTGAGCTTTAGCCAGTCGTCGGTGGCCCCGAGGCAGCCGAACCAGATGAGCAGGACGAGGGCTTTTTGTACGAAGGGATTGTTCAGCTTGGCCCAGAGCAGGGTTCCGGCGAGGACGGCGAGGATAATTATAAGGCCGCCCATTGTGGGAGTGTTGGCCTTTTCTTTTGTCAGTTCGTTCAAGGCGGCGTGATGGAACTCAGGCCGGTCGCCGATTTTCTTACGCATGAGCCAGCGGATAATCTTTGGACCGACCAGAATCGCAATGACAAAGCTGGTCAGAACGGCCATGATGCAGCGGAATAGCACATCCTGATAGGCATAAAAACCCAGGCGATGGGTCAGACTGTCACGCAGATAGTATAAAAGATGGTAAATCAATTTACTTTGGTACCTGCTAACCGGGATTTTGAAAGATCGTTTGCAGTTCTTCTACGGCTTTTTCAAGTGTTGCGCTTCTTGAGCCTTTTACTAATACTATATCGTTATCTTTGACGATTTTGTGCAGACTATCACAGGCAGAATCGACACCTTCAAATCTTTGAATCAGCAGGTCGTACTCGGCGGCGTCTTTTGCGGCGGCAGCAGCGACGGAAGCCATAGGCCCGACGGCGATGATAAGTTGGACGTTCGATTTGGCGATATAGGTGCCGAGTTCGGCATGAAGCTGTTTGCTTTGGTTGCCAAGCTCAGCCATATCGCCGCAGATAAAGACGGCCCTGGCATTTTCGGCCGAGCTAAACTGCAACAGTACGTCGAGGGCATTTCTCATTGATATCGGATTAGCATTGTAGCAATCGTCAATGACGGTTACGTTGCCGAATCGCTTTACCTCGAGTCGGCTTGCAACGACGGGCGTGGTTACCATTGCTTTGGCAAAATCGGCAGCGCTTATATCGAACTTTCGGCAGATGGCCCAGGCGGCCAGTGCGTTTTCAACGTTGCCTCTGCCACAAATACCAGCTGTTACGCGGACACTATCAATATTGAATTGGATTGATGAAGCTCGGCAGTTAATCTCCAGTGCCCGCACATCGCAGTCTGGAGACGTTCCGAAGCTCTCGAAAGCAATGTCTTTGCTGCGGCAAGCGTTAATTAGGTCTTCATTGTCACCATTGATTATCAAGGTGCCCATGTTACTGAGGCTCTGTGCGATGGAAAGTTTTTCTTCGGCGATTGTATCGATGTTCCCGAAGCCCTCCAGATGAGAAGGGTAAACGTTGGTTACCAGCGCTATGTTGGGTTTGGCGATTCGAGACAGGTTGGCAATCTCGCCGGGATGATTGGCACCGAGTTCTGCGATTACAATTTCATCGGCTGGGTCTGCACTGAGTAATGTCAGAGGCAGACCAATTTCATTGTTGAAGTTTTTCGGCGCGGTGAAAATTCTAAAATGCCGGGATAATACGTGAGCGGCGATTCGTCTTGTTGTTGTCTTGCCGGCCGAGCCGGTTATCGCGACGACCTTGAAACCGCATTTTTTTCTGTATTGGGCCGCGAAATCGCCAAGGGCCTTTTTGGTGTCGGCTACTTTTAGCAGTTTATGCTCGATACTTTCCGGGCCGTGGAAACTGTTTTCAACTACGGCACAGAGAGCGCCTTTTGCCAGGGCATCGGCAACGTAATCATGGCCGTCGTATCTTTCACCACGGAGCGCGAAAAAGCACTGTCCATCTGCGGCAGTACGTGAATCGGTGTTGACGGAGTTGAAGGGAGCTTCGGGGAATGTTCCTTCGGTCCCGAGTATCTGCGCCAAATGCCTTACCGAGAAGTCACCCATTGCCATCCCTTGCCAAATATTACCAACAACAGGCAATCCATTTGCTAAATCTTGATGCGCAGTATAGAACCAGAGGCGTTAAATATCAAGCTTAACTAATGATGGGTGTTATTAAAAGGTTATTTGAAATTGGGGAGCAGGCGTTTTAGCGGCTCAAGTAAATCGGCTATGCGGTTTTTGATGCGCCACAGGCGGATTTTTTTGGCTAACGGCTTTAACTGCTCATTATGGCCGAGTGCCTCTCTGGCGGCGTCGAGAAGCTCGGCGGCTTCATAGATTTTTCCCATATCGTAGCATGCATTGGCCAGGCTGACCATTGCCTGTGTGTGGTCGGCGTCGATATCGAGAGTATGGCCGAAAAACTCGGCAGCATCTTCCAGCCGGCCACGCGCCAAGGTCGCAAGACCCAGATAATAATAGGCCTGTGCATTTGCGAAATCCAAATCGGTAGCCATCAGAAAACATCGCAAGGCCTCGTCGCAGTAATCGGCCTGCATGAACATCGAGCCCATTCCGACCAGGACATCACTATCTTCGGGAACAAGCTCCAGCTCCCAGTCAAGATATGCCTTAGCCTGTCGCAAGTTTCCTTTTTTCAGGGCGCAGTAAGCCAATCGGTAACGTGGGCCTCTTAACTGAGAATCTTTCTGCAGCGCCTTATCGAAAAATTCTTCGGCCTTTTCGTAATGTTGGTCATTGAAAGCAATCTCTCCCAGACAGAATAAGGCCGGTGCGAAATCGGGGTCGAGCTCGAGTATGCGGTTGAACTTTTCTTTGGCCGATTCGATATCGCCGGTTTGGATTAGTAATTGACCGAAGTCAAAGATGGCCTCTGTATCTCCGGGATTGTTTCGCAGTTCACAGAGGAAGTACTCTTTTGCTTTTTCCAGCTCACCGTCGGCCCAGTAGGCCTGGGCTATGCGGTAATGAATTTGTGGATGTGTCTTTTCGAGCTCAGCGGTTCTGAGCCAGCATCCTACGGCTTTTTTATATTGGCCCTGGATGAACAGGCAGTTGCCGATGTTGTAGTAGCACAGGGGGCAATCGGGGTCGATTTGCTGGGCCATGTAGAACATTTGCTCGGCGAGGTCGTGCTTTTCCATCTCGGTGTAAGCGATGATGCGGTTGCAGTAGCACGGTTCGAACATCGGGTTGATTTCCTGTGCCCGTTCGAAAGTTTCAATCGCCAAATCGTATCGGCCGGTGCGAGTATAGTCCACCGCAAGTGAGTTCAGTATCTCGACATCAGCAGGATTAAATTCGAGCGATGCTTCGTACTCTTTTATGGCCTCTTCGAATCGATTGATGGAATCAAGTGTAAGAGCTTTATTGAAATGCCACGCGCTGTTGGCGGGGTTTATGGCGATGGCTTCTTCCAGCTCGGTTAGCGCCTGTGAGCACTGGCCGTCTTCGTATAACTCGAAAGCTTTGCGCGCTTTTGACTCTGCGTTGTCAAATGAACCGAATATTGTTTCTTCAAAACTCACGAGCATCTTCCCTGAATTAAACGCCTATAACTCGAATAGTAACCGCCGGTGAGTTGCTTATCGGCAGTAATGCAGGGTGATTTCGGTTCTTTCAGCGAGGTGTTTGCTGTTTCTGGCTCATCCAAAACCCGGCCTCATTATTTTAATATAAGTTCTTCTAAAATATAGACTTGTGTTAATGCATTCAATGGGGTAAGTAAATCCATTACCGTGTGCAACCGCCTTTTTCTGGAAAGTAAGTGACGATGGTCTTATAATGTGCCTTGCAAAACTTTCGGTACAGTGGCTTGCAAGAATGTAGAATCCTGATTAAGGGAATTGAGACATGTTCAAAGAAGTCAAAGGACAACTAACAGCGGGCAAAGGTAATTATGCCATAGTAGTCAGTAGATTTAACGAGTTAATAACAGCCAAGCTCCTTTCCGGAGCGACAGATTGTTTAACCCGTCACGGTGCGACCGAGGGACAGATATATATTGTATGGGTACCCGGGGCGTGTGAAATAACGGCTGTAGCGAAGCGGCTTGCCAAGAGCGGCAAGTACGCAGCGGTGCTGTGTCTGGGCGCGGTGATAAGAGGCCAGACGCCACATTATGATTATGTCTGCCAGCAGGTCGTGCGCGGTATCGGGCAGATTAATTACGACTGTGATACGCCGGCTGTCTTTGGCGTGCTCACGTGTGAGACGCTTGACCAGGCGGTGGACCGCGCGGGAACGAAGATGGGTAATGCCGGAGCCGACGCGGCGCTGACGGCTATGGAAATGGCGAGCGTCCTGGAACAGATATGACATTTTTATTTTTGCCTTGAGGCGTATGCGTGGACAAGAGAACAAGGGCCAGAGAGCTCACAATGCAGGGACTTTATCAGTTGAATGTCCAGGGCTCCGAGCTGCTCAAGTCTCTGAATGATTATTTCGTTGAAAATGAATCCGACGATTCGATTCGAGCGATGGCTTTGAAGTGGTGTAACGAGACCTGGCAAAATCTTGACGAGTGCGACGAGCTGATAAGTCAGGCGAGTATTAAATGGCGGTTGTCTCGGCTGTCGCCGGTTGATAAAAGCATTTTGAGGATGTCGGTTTATCATCTGAAGTTCTGTCCGGATATTCCGCCGAAGGTTGTTATTAACGAGGCTGTGGAGCTTGCCAAGAAATTCAGCACGGCTCAGTCGCCGGGTTTTGTTAACGGCGTACTCGATGCGGTAATGAAAGGACTTAATTCCGGATTAACCACGGATTGACGCAGATTAGCACTGATTAACACAGATTATGGATAAAATAGTTCAAAAACAAGCTGTCGAGGTTGTTGAATATCTTTACAAAGAGTTGACAAGAAAGGTTATTGGGGCAGCTATGGAAGTCCATAGAAACCTGAGGTGTGGTTTTTTGGAAAGTGTTTATGAGGCGGCGTTAGCGGTAGAATTACGAAATCAAAAGATTTTGTTTGAACAGCAAAAGCCTATTGATATTTATTATAAAGATTCGATAGTTAAACAGTTCTTCTGTGATTTTTTAGTGGACGAAATTTTGATAGTGGAACTTAAGGTCGTAGAACATCTCACGGATGTAGAGGTGGGCCAAGTTCTGAACTACCTTAAAGCGACTAATATGAAACTTGGTTTGCTGTTAAATTTTGGGACAAGGTCTTTGCAGTATAAGAGAGTAATTAATTAATCTGAGTAAATCTGTGTGAATCTGTGGTTATAAGAAGTTAATGCGAACAATTGCGGTACTAAATCAAAAGGGCGGAGTGGGCAAGACAACTACGGTTGTCAATATTGCAGCGGCTCTGGCCCAGGCCGGCCTGAGAGTAGCGGTCCTTGATTTGGACCCGCAGGCCCACCTGACTATTCATCTCGGGCTCGAGCCCGACTCAACCGATGCAGGCTCTTATAAAGTGCTCACTCAATCGGCGGATTTGGCTTCGGAGCTGAAACTTGTTCGGCCTAATCTGTGGCTGCTTCCTGCAAATATCAACCTGGTCGGGGCTGAGAGCGAGCTGGTCAGCGTCGTCGGCAGAGAGACCATACTCCGTGAGGCTGTTGAGCCTGTTGCTGATAAGTTTGACTT
>CAZNXD010000037.1:0-10533 GCA_964576935.1 uncultured Pirellulales bacterium
TGCTCGGCGAACATAACGGCGGTAGCGCGTCCGATTCCACTGCTTGAACCTGTTACTAAAACTTTTTTGTCTTTGAGGTCTTCGTAAATCATCATTGTTCTTGTGACTCGGATTGTATTTGACCAAGTTGCATACCAAAACGGTCTAATTTTTTCTGCCCTTCTTCGTATTGGCTATAGGCGTTTTTCAGATGCCTTCCAAGTACTTCCCAATGACTGCCGAAATCTCCGAAAGAGGCGTTTAGCTTCTGGAGGTTCTGGCGGATTTCGGCGGCTTGCTTTTCAATTTGCAGGCCGTGCAGGCCCATGACGACCGTCATCAGATAGGCATAAAGAAGATTCGGGGAAACCGGTATGACGCGCTTGTCGAGTGAATACTGCAAAATATCTTTCGAGTCTTCGGCGTATTTGACGATGGCTTCGTAGTAGATGTTCTCCGCGGGGATGAACATCAGGGCAAAATCGAGTGTGCCCTCGGCTGGTCTTATGTAGGCCTGTGCGATTTTGTCGATGTGGATAGTGACATCTTTTTGAAACTGTTTTCGCAGCTTAGCTTTATCCTCTTCAGTTTCGGCTTTCATTAAAGCCTCGAAGCCGGGCAGCGGGAATTTGGCATCGATGGGGACGGTGTAGCCTGCGAGTTTTATGAGGGCATCGACCTTCTGGCCGTCCCTGAAACCGTATTGCAGCTCGTAGCTGTCCTTGGGCAAGGTGTTCTGCAGTAGATTTTCGAGCGACCATTCGCCCATTTGGCCCCGTAGTTTCGGGCTGGCTAAAATGTCCTGCAGACGACGTACGTCAGTACCGAGCTGGAGCATCTGTTTATTAGTGCCCTGCAGCTCGCCGATCTGGGAATTTAGTTGGCCGAGTACTGTTCGGCTGGATTCGAGATTTCGGCTGATGTTTTCCTGGCCGGACTGTAAGGATTTGTTCAGGGCGTCTTTGGTGCCGTCCTGGGAGGCTTTGAGCGCTTCGAGCTGCTGCTGCAAAAGACCAATAGCGGAGGTTTGGCCGGCGAGGTCCCTTGCGCGGTTAGATGTACCGGTGATTAGCCAGACCAGAAGGGCCAGGATAATGATTATGAGCAAAATGACAATAACCAATAGCGTTTCCATAGCGTTATCCTCAGCGAGGCGATTATAGGCTCTGCTGAACAATCCGTCAAAGACGTTGTTATTTGGCCGGTTATTAGATAGTATGCCGTTACAGATATGGAAAGAGCTCACCTGGTCATTTTGAAGCAGCCTTACCTCGACGCGATTATTGAAGGTCGAAAGACTGTTGAGGCTCGGTTGACCAAAACCAAGCATCCGCCGTTCGGTCAAATCGAAGCGGGAGATAAGCTTTTTATAAAACTGGCCAGCGGGCCGGTGTGCGCAATTGCGACTGTTCAAAAGGTAACGCAGTTCGAGGAACTAAGCCCTATCAAAATCGAGCAACTCAAAAATCAGTACAACAACTTAATACTCGGCGCGGATGAGTACTGGGAAAGCAGGCGTGATTGTAAATACGGCGTGCTTGCATGGCTGGGTAATATCGAGCGGATAGAACCCGTATATATAGACAAGCGTGACTGGCGGGCGTGGGTGGTTTTGGGCGAAAAAGAAAATTTCGGCCTATTTGAGGCCCTCAAGCCATAAGACGTTTTTCTTTGGACAAGGCCGTTTTTCACGAATTTCGGCGTTTATTCCATAAAACAAGCGATTTCTTCCTAATCCGGCAAGCCATTAGTCTACAAATATATAGACTTGTTTTTATTTTTGTCTATATTTATATAGACTGATATGCCGATATAGTCTACAAATATATAGACTAAAAGTGTTCGTAGTATTCAATAGCTATAGGTGTAAATATGAAAGCAAAACATAAAAAACTTGTCAGAGAGCAGTTAGATACGACGTTAAAGCGGTTTAAGCCGATAGCTGAACTGGCTTCCCCGCCAAAGGGTTGGGTACGCGCTATACGAGATGCTTTGGGCATGACAGGTGAACAACTCGCAAGACGTTTAAATACGAATAAACAAAGAGTCGCGCGTATCGAGCAGGATGAAAAGCTTGGGAAGCTAACCATTAAAACACTAAGAAATGTGGCTGAGGCCTTGGATTGTATATTCGTTTACGGCTTTGTACCAAAAGATAGTCTGGAACAAACGATAATAAAACGGGCGCGGTTAGTTGCAAAGAGGCGTATGGCCCGCAGCAATCAAACGATGCGATTAGAAAAACAGGAACTGTCTCAAAAAGAAAAAGAAAAAGCACTTACAGCTTTGATTAGTGATATTGTCAAAACAATTTCTAGATCACTATGGGATGACTAATGGTAAAACTCAATTATCCAAACGGTGCAACTCCTCTCGATAAGAGTGAAATGGAAGGCATTTTGCCTACCAATATCACTACGAAATCTGAGCTTGATAGATGGGAACATGATAATATCAACGAGGCTTTGGCGTGGGTAGAAAAGCAAAAAGTAAAAAACATTCTGAATGAACCTTTTATGAAGTTGCTACACAAGAAGATGTTCTGCAACGTGTGGAAATGGGCCGGGAGTTTCAGGCAAAGCGAGAAAAACATTGGCGTTCCCTGGTACAGGATTTCTATCGAACTAAAAAAACTATGTGACGATGTTAAATACTGGATAGAGAACGAAACTTTCCAAGAAGATGAAATAGCTGTTCGTTTTCATCATCGCCTGGTATCAATACATTTATTCCCTAACGGTAATGGCAGACATGCAAGGTTAGCAGCTGACATCCTATTGGAAAACACTCTCAATAAGCCTCCCTTTACATGGGGCAATACCAATCTCGTAAAACAGGGAGATGATAGAAAAAGATATATTGATTCACTACACGCCGCCGATAGAGGCGAATATGAACTACTATTGAGATTTGCCAGGTCATAGCTACAAGCCCATTTATTAAATAGACTTACAAATCTTCTGGGGAAATTTGCAATAAATCGGCAGCCGGCGACGTCTTTGCCTGCGAGAAACTAATGCAGCTAAGCAATGAAAGGAGTAAAAAATGTTGTCAAGATTAATAGCGATTATGGTTGCGATGAGCTTTGTAATTATACCGGCTTACGCGGAAGAAGGGACAGCAGCTACGGAAACGCCGGCTGTTGCCAGGCAGGACAAACCGGCGCGGGTAAACCTGTTTGAGCAGTTGCGAGAAGCCTACGAGAAAAATGACAGAGAGGCTATGGGCAAAATTCTTGACCAGATGCAAGAGCGAAGAAAGCAGATGCGTCAGAGACGAGGTGAGTTTCGTCAGGGTCAACGGTTCAGAGAGGGACGTAACCGCGGGTTCGGTCAAGAACAAGGAAGATTCAGTCATGGTCAGCGACGCGGCTATAGACAGATGGGAAAGCGGCAACGAACAAACCAGAGACACAGCGGATGGCACCGCGGCGGTGGAAGATTTGGTAAGGGCGGCGGTGGTTGGAACAAGCCGAGGTGCGAGCATGCTGGACGAAGATTCGGATATGGACCGAGACGGCAAAGGCATCGATGGTCCGATACAGATTGCGAGAGAGAAGGCAGAAGCAGGCAGCGGTCTGAATGGGATTGGTAGAAATTTAGCCCTATCCGGTAAGAACATACGCAAAGAGGCTGTGCGATTTAATGCACAGCCTCTTTTATTCTGGCCGGACTCGCTGGATGTTAATAGAACATATTTGTAAATGAATGTTGCCGGCGGGATTTTAGCGCCAGTTGGCCGGGTAATATATAGACTCGGGCTCGACGGAGAACTTTCTGCTGAGCTTTTCGACTAATGCCTCGACTCTTCTTATCTGGGAGTTCGAGGCGAGGCTTGTTGTTCCGTCGGCTATTACACAGACTCGAATGGTCTTTGATGTTCCGTACCAGTTGGAGCTGGGGATGACCGACCATTGCCTCTGCCATTTGTGTGTGGTCTGGATTTGTCCGTCCTGACCTCCAAGGCCGTTGCATACGACCAGGTGGCAGTCGAGCTGGTCGGGACTGGCCAGTCCGGTAAGTGAAGCGAGCTGTTCGATGTTGCCGGCCTTTGTTCCGCTGAAATAGACCTCGATGCAGTTCCATCGGTCGGGTAACTGTTCAGCTTCGGAGGTGATGGCATTTTCTATGGGGTCGAGCTTGCAGTAGCGGGACAGACAAAACGGCCCGGCTGAGGGGGGATTGCCACTCATGGCCATTAAAACGACGGCACCGACAGTCATTGAGATTAAAAGTGCCGCTAAAACTTTTGCCACCCGTGGCTGATTCGACATACTTCTTCGTCCCTGAATAGTCAGCAATTTCGCCGCTGCGGAGTCCTAACAAGAGATGACTACAACTATAACAAAAACATCGGCATTGCGATGCCAAGTACTTCAAATTTTGTAAATATTATTTGCGCGCGGTGACGCATTTGAGATGAACGCGTTAAGTACAGGCATTGGGAGTAGTGCAAACCAGGAAAGCGCCCGCAAGAGGCTTCCGCGCAGAGGGTTCGCAGAACTTGTCAAGCGGTAATATGGCGTTTCACCGAAGATGACCGCTTTGTTTGTTCAAAGTATTGGTTAATAAGGTCTGATAATGTATTTTCTGACCTTCGCCGCAGTTTCGAGATGCTAAGTGAGGCCACAAAAGATAACAATTTGCCTGTTAGATTCCTCGTCAGACTATCCCGGGAACGATTCGAAGCCTTTACAGGAATACATTCACAGCTTAGACTTAAGGGCTGAGTCATTGTCTCGGCAGCTAAGGAACAGAATACATGGAGCACTCGGAATGGAAGCCATATCTGTAATAGTCGGCATAGCCTCGCTGGTTTTTATAGCGGTATCGATAATGACCTATGCAAATGTCGTCGGCTTTGGCAAGGCTGAACTGATGAGGTCGGAATCGGCTGTGCCCGATGAAGAGAACGAGTGGGCGCAGGCAAACGGCTTTGAGTATGTTGGTAGCTATCGAATGCGAGCAGGTGTAACAAATGCAGAGATATGGGCGTGGCGACGAACGGACAGACCGACATTCTTCTGCAGATATCTGGTGCGTGCCGGCAGTATGTCGAAAATCGCCCATGATCTGACGACTGAATTCGCCGATGGGATATCGATTACCACCGTCGATACAAAAGACAGCAACTGCTTGCCGCTTGCGTCAGGCGCATATATACAGAGTTTTTCGCGGATGAGCTTCGACGAAAACTGGCAGCGTCATATAGAAGCTGAGAATTACCTTATGGATTACGGCCAAGCTCGGCTCGAAGCAAATGATACACCTTTTGAGCAGGCATTTGTCGAGGCGATTCGAAGGCAGATAAATTATATACGCACTTTGCCTTTATGGCCTTTTCGCGGAACTTACTGGCATTTAGTTCGTAAACATCTGCTGCATAATAAGTCGATTCAAACCCAGCACGAAAAGGGTATGATTAAGCTGCCCAACGAATCAGCCGGTGACATACCGACCATACAAGTTTAGAACAAATCTTATCAGCAGCCTTATGCCTTTACTTCAGTGACGAGCTTTTTGGTTTCGGAGGACTGGTTGGCCTGAGCCTGCTTGAAAGCTTCGGTCGATTCTGGATTCTGCTTTTTGAAAAGCTCGTTGCCTTCAATCACTTCCTTTAAGGCCTGGGATTTTGTCTTTGCCTCTTTCAGGAAGCGGACAGCCTTTGTGCCATAGACGCCCCCCACTATCGCGGCGATGCCGATGGCTAAATCGAACATGGCATCGGCCTGGCCGAAGATGTCGGTAATTTCAGGTCTCTGGCTGGACTGTTCGAGCGAAGTTGCAGCTAAATCATAATTAGACTGGACCAGAACGTCCTGTGTTGTGTCGGCCTGGGGAAGCTCTTTAGGCAGGCCGAAGTACGAGGTGTAGGATTTGCTTTGCAGATTCGACAGGTCGGTCAAAGCCTGGAGCTCTTTGGAAGTATCATCCTGTTTCGCCGTATCGGCGGCCAGCTTTGTCGTACGCTGATGCAGATAGGCGTTTCGCTTCTGGATTTCGGTAGGCGCGAGCCTTAACGTCTCACAGCCCGTGAGAAATACAAATGTCAACAGTAATGTCTGAGCAATCTTTTTCATCGTTTTTCTCCTTAACTATGGCTGGTTTTAAAGTATTCGATTAAAATCGTTGCAGAAATCTATTCTCGGACAGGGACGGTCAATTTTGGATTCGGCAAAGAAATTCAAACCTAAAACGATATTACTATGGCGAAAAGTGGCTGAGCATCCTGAGGCTCAACGGATAGTAAGCCTGTTTCCATCGGCTCAGGTCAGAGTTATCGAACAGCAGCGATACTCACATGCTCAATTTTTATCCCCCGGCAAAGCATTGCTTGAAGGAAAAAGAATCTTGATGATTGGCCAGACTCAATCGTTCGTCAATCACTTCGATGGACAACTTGGAACAACTGTGCGATGTTGCCCTTATCATAAACTGATTCCGATTTCTAACGGCTGTCCTTACTTTTGCACATATTGTTATTTAGCTTTCGTCTATCGCAAATATTCCTCGTTTATCAAAATCAATATCAACTACGAAACAATGTTCAAGCAGATACGAAAAGCCCTGCGAGAATCGACTGAGAAGCTGAGCTTTAACATGGGTGAGATGCTCGACAGCCTGGCACTCGACCACATTACAGGATTTACAAAGATGCTCGTTCCTTTCTTTTCCGATTTGTCGAGAGGATACTTAATGCTGCTGACTAAAAGCAGCAATATAGATAACCTGCTTACCGTTGAGCCGAATGAACATACGGTTGTATCATGGAGTCTTAACAGCCAACATGCGGCCAAAGAATATGAACCCGGTACGGCAACGCCGGATGAGCGAATCGCTGCAGCTAAACGTTGCCAAGAGTACAGCTACCGCATAAGGTTCAGAATCGACCCTGGAATTCTGCATCATAACTGGCAACAAGAATATTCGCATCTGGTTCAAAAGATATTCAGCGAAACATGTCCTGAGAATATAACTCTTGGAATGCTTCGTTTGCTGCCGGGTCATCCGCAACTTGCAAAAGATGCTTACGGAAATCGAGCGAGCAGGTTATGCCAAAACGAGTTCTCTGAGCAAGGCACAGATTTTAAAGTGCGTTATAAGCCTGAAAGCAGAATCAAGTTTTATGAATTCCTCATTGATAATATTCGAAGCTGCGACAAAAAAGTCTCGATTAGCCTGTGCAGAGAGACGCCGCAAGTCTGGCAAGGGCTACAAAACCATTGCAAGTTCGGCAAGTGCAACTGCCTAATATGGTAAGTTAGGCCGCGGAACCAACTTGCTTAACTTTCTGTTGCCGTGGTTTATATAGAACACTGTAGTACAAATACGCAAAAGTCTCATTGTTATTTCTATCTGAATAAACCTGCTGTTTGTATTCCCTCCTTTCTGCTGAAACATCCAAACTCCTTGCGAACTTGCGTACCAGGGTCGATTGGTATTTGTCTTGTACAATTAACATTCGACCTTGTTGATTGCACAGCGATTCCACATCCCGCATGCCGTCAACTGTAGCAATAAGGCCAAGCGCTTCTTCCAAAGGTCCTATCACATAGGAAAAAACTGCAACGTCGTACAAACCAAGGTTCCAAGATATCCTGTGAAGCTGGCCTGCGTTAACCGGAAAACCTTTTGGGATTGCAAATAAATGCCCTAAATTCAAGCGGCAGTTGTTCGGAGCTTGATCAGCGAAATACTCCCGAAGCATCTGCTGAGCCAACCCCAAGCAAATCCCAGAAGTGTCATTCAGCACGTATGATATTTGTATCGTTCCAAGAAAATCAGATTGGTCATTCTCTGCAAAATAGTTCGTTACGTGGCGAATGATATCGGTTATAGCAAGTGAAGCGACAGCAGGGCCACAACCAATATCGAGAATCTGTATATTTCCAGAAAGCAAAATTTTCAAAAACTCATCTGATGTCAAATAATCAACAAGGCTGTCTTGAATCTGGAAAATAGTGTCTCGCAAAGAAACCGTCAAGGAATTCACGCATGCCAGCCGGAGTTGTAGGATATCGTGACTCTTCTTCAGAAACTCTCTTCTTGGGCAATCGGTTCAATTGCCTTTGCAACAGGGATTCTATCACACCACTCAACCGCCAAATACCATCAGGGCATAAACTTTTTAGCACAACATCTTTCAATTTGTTAGCTTTCATAACAAAACCTACTTTAAAAAGAAGAGGCTTCCTTATCTCTATTGAGATTATTTTCTATTGCCTGGAGGCGGTATTCGTATGAGATGCTTCTTTCGCTGAGCGACTCGAGTTTCTGCTGAAATTGCTTCTGGCATTGCAGCAGCATGGTGACATCGTGCTGCAGGAGGTCGAGCCGGCCCTGCAGATTGACATAGCTGCCTATAATTAACAAAGCCAGAAGCGTCAGCTGAATCACAACCGAAAGGTTAATTTGCCTGTTGAAAGACCATGTTTTGGAACTATTGTTTGTCATACGTCCCTCCAAGAAACAGTCCATTCCATTGATACGACACTTGCTGCTATGGGCTGACTCAAAGTTCGACAACCCCAGCAACCAACTTGTAGCACCTTTTTTCCGTAGTCTTATTCGGTGTCCATGGCACCCCCAAACTTATAGTCAAGATGCAATCTCTTTGAACAGATTTTCCTTCCTCAAGCCTTTTTAGAAGCGATACGTCAGTTAACATCAAATCTAGGCACATAGTTCCATTACGATACCGAAATGAAGTCCTCCATGTCGGCTTTCTTAAAGTGTCTTTGTAAAACAGAGTTTTCTTGGTATGCACAAGTTGTAGTGATTTCCAGAAATGTTGTGGTATTCTGCTAAAATGTTTGTACGGTATGTATTCGCTGTGATTTAACAGGATTACAGAATCATCTTCGCAGAATCTAAGTATTTCATCAGCTTTAAAACGAGCTATTTTTTCCCAAGGCTTTGTTTTAATCAGTCTGTTCTCTGGCTGAAATCCATTATCCGGGCCTTTCCCCACAAGTGGCACGTGCAATACGTCCAGAAGTTGAGGTTCTTGTCCATTAACTTGCCTTACGTCCCAAGTCACTGCTCCGTCAACGCGATGTGTTACAGGACGAATCCACCAACCGGTAGAGATATCTATGCCTGCAATACACCGCTCTCCGTGTTTCTTAGAATTAGCCAAGCATACAATGCGGCACATACTCCCCCCATTTGCTCAGACTTTATGACATAAGAGATGTCAGTGGTTGTCCAATTATTAATGGATAAGTAGAAAACTTAAAATGTTGTTTTCAACAGGTGTATAAATTAAACAAGCGTCGATTAGTTCTGCTTGTATGCGATTTTGGCCGCTTGTTGGTCATAAGCTAAATCCAAGGCATCATTCCCTGCAGCAAGTATCCCCAATTTGAGCATTTCCAAGAGCCTTTTTTCGGTATCACCATGCTCTTCAACACTGCCATCATCCAATATATGCCTTAGTCTTACATTATGTTTTTTAAGTTCTCGGCCAACCAGGATAGTTCTATGACACTGTAGTGGTCGCTTTTCAGCGCACATTAGGACAAGCGATTTATCCGTGGCGGCAACAATTAACTGTTTGATTCCAATTTGAAACTCCGCACGTTTGGCTAGTTTAACAAAACTAACCTGACCATTTTCATAACAGTTTGCATCCTTTGGTCGAGCTCCCAAAGCATCTCCCAAAAAGATGTATTCAATACCAACGGCAGTGAGGCTCGCGCAAATTCTTTTCTTGTTGAAATGAGGACAATAACGGCTATACGGCGCCGAACGAACATCAGCCACCACCTGGATATCATGTTTCCTCAGAAGCTCTATAAAATGTTCAAGGCTATGATTGGAATGGCCAATCGTATATATGACTTTATGCTCAGATTCATCCATATTAGAATTCATAACCGTCAACTTATGCTTATGGTTCTTTCACGTCCAGTAAAATTTACACCGGTGCGTAGAAGACGTTTTTGTCGCCGATTCTTGAGATGATGATATAGGTTCCCGTCGATAGCGAGCCTTGCGCGGTGAATGATTCGGCTAAATTATAGGCCTGCATCTGCGTATCAAGCTCGGTCGGCGCTTGTCCTGCTTGATTCAGTTTGACAAGGGCTACGTTATAAAGGTTATACGAGATATTACTTAAAACCTTAGCCGACCAGTTGCTCTGCCTTGCGCCGGGTGAAGTGATTCGCAACGGCTCGGGTACGCTTGCCGAACCACAGCGAGCCATGCGGTCTAAAAGTCGTTCGCTGTCGTTGAAATTGGCCGGGTTAGTCATGGATTGGCCTCCTGCGGTTAACGATTCGCAATTCGGTGCACTGCGATTTGAAATCGAAGCGGGCCTTTTCTATCCAGCTAATGTTTCTCGGGTCAGAAGTATCGAAAGGCAGCTTGCGGCTGGCCGGCGATAAACTGATTCTGTCACCAATTTGAAAATCAAGGGCCAGGTACGGCGTCTGCAGATCGACGGTCTCAATCAACTCAGACTTTGACCCGGCCCATTTTCGTACGAACTCGGCAAGCGCGGCCGAGTCGTCAACTTCGTCGGCGGTGTATGAATCATAGGCGGATTCGGCAA
>CAZNXD010000037.1:10543-10901 GCA_964576935.1 uncultured Pirellulales bacterium
TCGGCAAAGATGCTCTGGCTTGTAACTTTGCGGTACTTGAACTGCCGAGGCAGTTGTATCAGGTGGTCGACAACAGGTATGCTCGAACCAACGGGACCGTTCACTATTTCGCGGCTTAGCCTTTCGTCGCTTATGACAGAAGTGGTTATCCTGAAACGCAGCTTGTTTGTGATTGCCGCGACCCATGTCTCAAAGTCGAGCCGGTCACTGCTCAGCCAGATGCCGCATTCATTTAAGAGAATGTCAAACGCCTGAAGGTATTGCAACCAGCTCTGGCCGTCGTCGTATGAGACCTGAAGAAAATATCCGAGTGACTGGCCCTGCTCATCGACCGTCAGAGCGGGAAAGAAACGTCTGC
>CAZNXD010000038.1:0-10847 GCA_964576935.1 uncultured Pirellulales bacterium
TGCAGCTTTGGCCCAAGGCAAAGAGATAGGTGTACGCATTGTTGATTTGAGAATCCAGTACCCCTGTAGGCAGATAGTTGCACGAGATGATGTGCCGGCGGGGGCCAGAATTACCGAACAAAACACAAGAGTCGAAAAAGTTTTATCCAGCAGAGCTGAGTCGCCGGATTGGAAAGCACCTTATGGCCTGGTGGCCAAGCGAAAGATATCAGCCGGCAGTGCAATAAATGCCGGTGTGGTCAGACAAGTTAAGCCGGAAATTCTTGTCAGACGAAACAAGCATGTTGCGGTTGTAATCTCAAGGCCGGGTCTTGCCATTACGGCGATTGGCCGAGCTTTAGAAGATGGACATGCCGGAGAATACATAAAAGTCCAAATGCGAATAACAGATACCTCGCGGACTATTATAGCCAGAGTAAATAATGACGGAACCGTTGAACCTGTACTGTAAGGGAAATGACTATGAAGCGTAGATTGATTCTTGTAACCGCAAGCATCTTTATCTTGACTATTCTGGCATCGTCACAGGCCGACTCGATTTGGGCCAGGCGGGATAAGAAGATGAAAGATACGTATGCCGACAATGTTGCTCGAAACATCGGAGATATTCTGACCATCAAGATAAATGAAGACAGCACCGTAGATAACAAGGCACAAAGGACGCTCGAGAAGAAGACCAAAAGAAATGCTTATTTTAACGGCAAAGTTGGGCTCGACCATTTTGTTGCAAATGTCCCATCGCTCACTCTGGGCGGAGGCGATGAATATACGAATAACCTTGACGGTAAAGCTGATTATAAAGACGAGCGCAGCTTTATAGATTATATAACGGTTGTGGTAGTGGATGTTATGCCGAACGGTAACCTGGTTGTTATGGGGACACGGGACCGTGAGATTGCCGGTGACACGCAGACCATCGAGGTAAGCGGCATAATAAGGACCGAGGACATAGCTTTTAACAATACCATTGACAGTCTGCGTGTAGCAAACTTCCAGTTAGTTACTAAAAACGGTGGTATTTCAGCGCCATATACCCGGCCGAACTGGCTCGGCAGGTTCTTCGATAAAATCTGGCCGTTCTAAAGTTACAGGGTTTTGATTGAGAGAAGTAGCTATGAAAATTCGTCCCGTAATTCTGATTATGATTATTGTAAGTTTGGCCCTGACTGTGAGCGGTCAACGGATAAAAGACATAGTTGATATTCAGGGAGTCCGAAGCAACCCGTTGACCGGCGTTGGTCTTGTAGTCGGCCTGGCATCTACGGGTGACACTACACTTCCTTCGCAGCAGATTCTGGCCAGGATATTTCGTGACTCTGGTGTGGTTCTTTCGCCGGATGAACTCAAAGGCGGCAATGTCGCAGTGGTAATGGTTACGACTCAGCTTGGTCCTTTTGACCGGGAAGGTTCACGGATTGACGTGGATGTTTCTTCGATTGGTGACGCCAAGAGCCTCAAGGGCGGTATCCTTTTGCCTACGCCTCTTAAGGGACTTGATGGGCCGGGTCTCGACGGGCAGGTATATTCGGTTGCACAAGGGCCTATTTCGATAAGCGGCTGGACGGCAACAGGAGACCAGGGTTCCATAACTAAAAACCATCAGACAGTAGGGCGTATACCCGGCGGGGCTACTGTCGAAAGACAGGAGTTGGCCAGTTTTATCGAATATCTGTCAGGACACAGATATGTAACGCTGAATCTCCGTAACAGCGACTTTACTACGGCGCAGCGAATAGGCTCGGCCATTAACTTTATTTATCCGGAAAGTACAACAGTTCTTGACCCCGGCACAATAAAGGTACAAGTGCCTGATGAAATAGCTAACGAGAAAATCGCCGGTTTTATTGACAGGGCTACGTCAGCGACGGTTCAGGTCGATATGCCGGCGGTTGTGGTGATTAACGAGCGGACCGGCACTATCGTGGTGGGCGAAAATGTAGGTATTTCAGAAGTTGCTATTTCTCAGGGCAGTTTGGTGGTGAAGATATCAGAGACAGCAAGAGTCTCGCAGCCTACCGCTCCATTCTCCGATGCCGGACAGACCGCGGTAGTACCTGAGACGCTGATAGGAGTTGACGAACAAACAGGCTATCTGATTACCGTGCCGAGAGTAGTGACGGTTTCGGAGCTGGCTAATGCTTTGAATGCTATCGGTGCTTCTCCGACGGATTTGATAGCGATATTCAATGCTTTGAAGAAGGCCGGTGCACTTCAGGCCAGGCTTGAGATAATGTAGGAGGCTAATTATGGACATCAGCAATGCAATACTGACCGAGAGTGTTGGCCGGCCTGATATATTACCCGACCTGAGAGGTGTTGATAAGGCCTCTGAGCAGGAAAAGGAGCGGCTTGCCAAGGAGTTTGAATCGCTCATTGTGAACCGGTTGCTTGATGAGATGAATAATACTGTAGATAGTCTCGGCCTGGAGGATGACGGGGCCGCCAAACAAATCAAGGGTATCTTCAACTTCTGTCTGGCTCAGCACATCGGCACGAATGGCGGTTTTGGATTGTGGAAAGAAATATATGAGTCGTTGCAGCAGATGAATCAGAATCCAATTGATGGGCCGAAGGAGCTTGATAAGCAGATATGAATAATACAGTGGTTCAAATTGAAGATAAGGTGCGCGAGCTTCTTGATGTGCTCGAAAAAGACATTGAGCATATCGAACAGAATCTGTCACGGCTGAGTGAACTGCGGGCACTTGTGGTAAAGCGCGATAACGCTTCACTGGAGGAGCTGCTTAACCGGATTCGTGCAGATGTGCAGGAGTATGAAGCAAATGAAATGAACAGAAAGCTCATCAGGGAACAGCTCGCCGGTATTTTGGGTTGCGAGTGTGAACAGGTTACGCTTTCGAGGCTCGAAGAGATAGTAAGCCAAGACAACAGGGCTGTGATTGCTCAGTGCAAGTCCAGACTCAGCACATTAGTTAAGCAGTTGGGCGCGGAACATAAAAGTACAATGATGTTAATCTCAGACCTGTCGAGGTTTAACAAGTTGCTTTTAGACAGTATCTTCGATAAGTCTCGTCTCGGGGGTACGACATATAATGCCGGCGGCTCTGCGCAACAGCATGAGACGGCAGCCTTTTTGAGTTTTCAGATATAAAGCGCTTGTCACTGAAAAGGATTCCAGATGGGTAATTTTTCGATAGGTTTGAGCGGACTTGACGCCGCACAGAGGGCGCTGGATATAATCGGCAACAATGTCGCCAATGCCGCGACGCCTGGCTATCATAAGCAACGATTAAATCTTGCGCCGGCCTACAGTTCCGAGACACATTCGGTTATCATCGGAGGAGGTGTTAGGGCCGCAAGTGTTGTGAGGATGGTGGACAATTTGTTGGAGAAAGAGATTCTTCGACAGAACTCTATGCTTGAGCAAATCTCGCAGGAAAATACCACTTTAAGAACAGTTGAAAACGCTTTCGGGGAGCTTTCGACTGAGGGAGGACTTAATTCATCCATCGACAGCCTGTTCAATTCCTTTGCCGACCTGAGCAATCATGTTGATGAAATTGTCTGGCAGCAACAGGTTGTTACAAGTGCAGAGACTATGGCCAGTCAGTTTCGCACACTTGGTGATTTTCTAAGCAAACTTGATACCCAGATAATGCTTGAAGCCGAGAATCTGATAGACCGGGCTAATATTCTCATTAACCAGATAGCGGGTTTGAATGATGATATAGAGCGTATGGAGCTGGGGGGCTCCATGGCCAACAATCTTCGTGACGAAAGAGACCAGCTGATAACAGAGCTGTCCGAAATCGTAGGAGTTGAGATAGTTGAACGAGACAACGGTGTATTTGATGTCGAGGCCGGCGGCATTGCTGTGGTGATAGGCACCAGCCCGACTGAACTTGAGGTTGGAACTACCGATGACGGCAGTATGGGCCTTAGTATTGCCGGGGCTGTGAATTTTACAACCGATATTCAGGGCGGACGACTCGGTGCTTTGATATCATTAAAAAATAGTCTTATCGGTGGAATAAGGGACGACCTTGATTCGCTGGCGCTGGCATTGATAAATCAGGTGAATCAGAGTCATGTTCAGGGAGTTGGTTCGGCAGGGTCATTTACAAGACTGGACGGCTGGCCTGTGGTGACAGAGGTTCTGGCTGATTGGGTGCCCCCTATTACCGACGGCAAAATGTATATCAGAGTCACCGACACATCTACAGGAGCCATAACGAGAAATGAAATTGACCTGGCAACTATAGTACCAGCCGACCCAGGTGTCGGCCTTACTTTGTCCGATGTTGCCAATGAGATTGATGCTAAAGCCGGATTGAGCAGCTGGGCCGATGCGAGTGGGTTGCATATCGAACAGGCCTCAGCCAACTATGTGTTTGATTTTATACCTGCGGTTTTGCCGGACCCAACAGCCAGTACCTTAGCGGGAGGAACACCTCCAACTATTTCTGTATCAGGCATTTATACGGGTACCGAAAACGATACGTTTACTTTCGCTGTTTCAGGGGCGGGTTTTGTCGGCAATGGTTCGTTGGAGCTGACAGTAACCGATGATGACGGGCAGACCGTAAAGGTGCTCAATATTGGTGACGGTTATGCGGCTGGTGATATCCTGGAGGTCGGCAATGGTATCCGGATTGCACTGAGCAGCGGCTATTTCGGTGTGGTAGACAATTTTGAAGTGGCTGCATTTTCCAAAACTGATACTTCCGGGCTTTTAGCTGCGGCAGGTATTAATACCTTCTTCAGTGGTAGCGGTGCAGAGGACATAGCAGTATGTTCTGATATTGTTAATAATCCGGCGAGGGTAGCAACTTCGCTGGGGCCGGAGATGACGGACAATTATAACGCCCTGCGTTTGGCTCAGTTGGCCGAGGAGCCCTTGAGCGGTCTCGGCGATATGAGTATCGGCACTTACTATCGAAATCTTGTTGCGGACATGGGGCAGCAGATTTCGTTAAGAGAAATGCGACAGGAAAATATCGAAGTCATAGTTCAGAACCTTCAGAATCAGAGAGATGAAATCAGCGGGGTGGATATAAACGAAGAAGCAGCTCAGTTAATGATTTTTCAGCAGATGTTCCAAACGATGGCAAAATACATGAGTGTGATACAAACCACAACAGAAAGTATAATGAGTATCATATAGCGGTAGCGAGAGAGATTTGATATGAGCGGGACTCTTAACAGTATCTACAATAACTCCGTTCTTGCCCTGAGCACGCATGCACGGGAATTATTAGCTTTGCAGGAACAGGTTTCAAGCGGTTCGAGAATAAACAGGGCTTCTGATGAGCCTTCGGCGGCGTATCGGGTGCTGAACCTGAACTCTCAGCAGAGGTCGATAGAGAACTACATCGACAATCTGTCTCAGGTTTCCGATGTTCTGGAATTTTCCAGCACGGCGATAGACGATATTAAAGCTGCGCTTGCCGATGCTAAAAAGCTGCTGGGTGATATAACCGGCGGAACCGGCGGAGGAGTGGGCATCAATGTCACAATCGAAGGACTTAATGATGCCATAGACAGGATAGTAGCTGCGGCGAATATGAAACACAGCGGCAAATATATTTTTGGCGGCACCGATACGAGCACACAACCTTTTGCTGTCACGAGGGTCGATGGGCGCATTACGAATGTTACTTACCAAGGCTCTATGCACAGCAGAGAGGTGGAAATCGCATCGGGGATTGATGCCTCATCATACTACGTTGGAAGTGAGCTGTTTCAAAGTGACAGCCGCAGCGAGCCTGTCTTTACAGGTCAAACCGGTGCAGCTGCGGGGACAGGCACTTCGAGCGTTACGGGGGATGTTTGGCTTACAGTGACACATGACGGCAGCAATTACCGGATATCTATTGACGGCGGTCTTACAGAAGTCGTTGTACCGCTCGGCGGAGGTGTCAACCAGATGGTTACGGACTCGCGAACCGGAAAAGTGCTATACGTGGATACTACCGGCATCAATGCTACCAGTACCGAATGGGTACAAGTGCCGGGTACTTATGACGTATTTAATGCGCTAATCACGATTCGGGACAGATTGGCGTCCGGGACTGAACTGTCCAGTGCCGAAATGGAGGAACTTCGCAATAACGCGTTTGGAGCGATAGACGAATTAAGCGGCCTTCTGGTTCAAAAGTCTGTGGCAATCGGCTCAAAGATTGGATTTCTGGACAATATAAAGTACAGCCTGGAAAGCCTAAAGTACGGCACTGAAGATGAGGTAACGCGTATCGAGCAGGCCGATATTGCCCAGTTAGCCATAGACCTGGCTCGGCGGGAGGTGCTGTATCAAATGTCCCTCTCGGTAGCTGGTAAGCTGCTCTCTACGTCACTGCTCGATTACATCTAAGCGTCCGGCCGGGTCCGCCGCCAGACGCATTTTGTCAGATATTTATACAGCTTCACACCCTACAGTGCCTGTCATAGCCGATAAAGGCGAATTTCTTCCAGCGGCACGTAATTTGCATAATTGCTGGTGAGTCTTACTGCGCCGACAGTCCAAGGCGGAGAAGCCAGTTAGTGTGCCAGAAAGGTACTTTGGAAAGGATAGGTAAAAATGGTCTCAGAAAACAAAACGGATTACCTCAAAGCCCTTGAATTGGCCGAGGCCGGCCGGCATGAAGAAGCCTTAGCCAGCATTCGGCAATATCTGCAAACCGCTCCGGAGGACGTTCAGGCATTAAATGATGCCGGGGCGATACTGCATTGCCTCGGCCGGTCCGGCGAAGCGGTTAGCTATCTTGTCAGGGCAAATGAGCTTAGCGGGGGCAACTCTCAGGTCTTGTGGAATTTGATGGAAGCATATCTGGGAGCACAGAGACCTGACCAGGCGAGCGGTTTATTTGACGAAGCTGAGCGGCTGGGAATCCTCAATCCCGATGTTATAAATCGAACAGCGACACAGTTGCTTGACCATGGTAACAAGGCCGCGGCGACGGAAGTGCTGTTGCATTCGCTGCGGATTTGGCCGGAACAGGAGATACTGGAACACATGATTAGTGTTATTAAGAGCAAGAGGCCGAAGATTGCGTTTTTCTGCGGCGGCGATGGCAAGACATTCCTGAATCCCGTGATTGATTTTGTCCGTAAGAGATTTGAGGTTCGTCTATTCGAGGGAACGACAGAGCAGCAGTTATATGATTTGATGCAATGGAGTGATATCTCGTGGTTCGAATGGTGTACCGACCTTGCGGCTTTAGGTTCGAGGCATGAGAAAGTTTGCAAAACAATCATTCGGCTGCACCGATACGAGGCCTATATCGATTGGCCGAAGCAGGTTAACTGGCAAAATATTGATTGTTTAATTACGGTAGGTAACAGTTTTGTTAAGAATGCGCTCATTGAGTCAGTGCCACAGGTCAAGAATCTTACCTCTATTGTGACCATCCCTAACGGTGTTGACCTGGAAAACATTAATTTTGTTGAAAGACAACGCGGTAAAAATCTTGCTTGTGTTGGTTATATCAATATGAGGAAGAATCCGGTCTTCCTTCTCCAGTGCATGCAAAAGCTGCATTATATAGACCCTGAATACAAGCTCTTTTTTGCGGGGACATTCCAGGATACTATGCTGGAGCAGTACTTCAAACATATGATAGGACAGCTTGGGCTGCGCGAGGTGGTGTTCCCCGACGGCTGGCAGAGTGACATTCAAAATTGGCTTCAGGATAAACACTACGTCGTTTCAGCAAGTATCGCTGAGAGCCAGGGGATGGGGATACTTGAAGGCATGACGGCGGGATTAAAGCCGGTTATTCACAATTTCCCCGGAGCAAGTGAAATATACCCATCCGAATTTTTATTCGATATTGCAGAGCAGTTCTGCGAGAAGATTCTTTCGGTAGCGTATGAGCCGGCTCGCTATCGTAATTTTGTCGAGCAGAACTACGCGCAGAAGACGCAGCTTCAGAAAATTAATGAGCTTCTGATAGGTTTCGAAAGTGATATTGATTCTCAGCAGAAGTTTGCCCCCGCTGCTGTCTTGCCTGCCTCCGTGCCTCTCGACGCGAGTCGAGGCGGTAGGCGACAGCAAGACGCGGGGACTGGGACGAATCGTCTGGAAGGAGCAATTAGACGGGTCTGAAATGAAACAACATAGTCTCAAAAATAATGGTCCGCTCGTTACGGTCCTGGTTCCGACGTACAACAGGCGCAACTTTTTACTCGAAGCGTTGGAAAGCGTCGTAAACCAGGATTATCGAAACCTCGAGGTATTTGTAATGAACGACGGCGGCGAGGATATAAGCGACATCATAGAATCTTTTAATGATTCAAGAATCATCTTCATAAATGGAAAAGAGAACAGGAAATTGCCGTTTCGGCTAAATGAAGCTCTGGCTAAAGCGCAAGGTAAGTATGTCTGTTATCTGGGCGATGATGACCTTTTCTACCAGCATCATGTAAGTACGCTTGTCGATGCTCTCGAAACAAAAACGGATTGCCATGTGGCCTATAGCGACCTTTATAAAGTTTATTGTCGTATAGAAGCCGACGGCACCAGGGAGGTGTTGAGCAAGATTGTCGAGGTCAGCAGAGACTTCGACCGGTTTTTCATGTTCTATTTTAATCACGCCCTGCATGTTAGCCTTATGCACCGCAGGGACCTGCTGGATAAAGCGGGACCTTACAATGAAAAGCAGAAGGTGCTGGTGGACTGGGACCTTACAAAACGGCTGGTGTTCTTCAGCGATTTTCATCACATTCATGAGATTACCGGCGAATTCTACGCGCCGGTCAATCAATCGGACCGTATATCGGTTCGGCAGCGCAGAGATAAATCAGACTATCATCGAAACGTGATGACTATTCGTACCATCAGGCCGCCAAAGCCCTGGCCTAAAGTAGATGATATGTCAATCATTTTTACTTCTGATATATTTGACCAGCAGGCGGGCACAACGCTTGGTCTAATCTGGAGACATACTTTTTATCCCTATGAGGTTTACCTGCCCATACCGGGGGAGGATTTCGGCAAAGTTGAAACCGACATGCCGAATATTGTGTGTGTGCCTGTAAGCCGCGGCTGTTCGCAGGCTCAGCAGGTTGATGCCGCTTTGGAAAAATGCCAGGGCGAATATATTACTATAGTACCGAGAGGGTATCCGGTTCATGAGATGTGGGTGGAAGACCCTTTATATGCTTTGATTAGAGGTCGTAGCGACAAACAGGGATTTGTTCTGGAGCAGTCAACAGATGAGCATTTAGCGGTGGTAGTACGAAAAAATGCCCTTAAACAAGCGCGGCGGAAATTCAGGCACCTTTCTGTTCGCGACTCTTTAGAACAAGCTGGTTACTCGCTGGACAGGCTTAAGCCGGACCAGATATCTTTTCAATTCGACGAGCTATATAACCGGGCGCGTTCAGATGAGAAAGAGGGCAACTGGGCTGTTGCAGCTCGGGTTTATGAGCATATCGCAGAAAATCACAGGAACGAGTTATGGATGAAGTCTCTTGCGGCTAAGGCATTTTATCATGCCGGTGAGCATGAAAAAGCGCTGGAGTATAGCTGTGAGGTTAACAGGCAAAGGCCTACCGTTAATACACTTTTGGTAGAAGCAAAGATCCACCGCGAACTTAAGGATTTTGATAAGGCTATCGAGTTACTCGAGAGGGCTGAATCAATACTTAAACCAGGAAAATCCAAATGGAAAGAACTGAGCAGAACAGCAAGGTAGAAAACAGTGAAACTCAGCGATACGATGTTTTGCAGGAATTGGGCGACTGCTACACTTCCGTAGGCAGGTACGAAGACGCCAAAGGTTGTTATGAAAAAGCGGCGTCGTTAGCTCCCGATGAAGCCGGGCCTTATGTTGGGCTGGGTGTGATCGCTCTTCAGAATGAATTAGCTGATGACGCGGAGATAGCTTTTCGAGTAGCCTGTCGTCTCGACTCTAAATGTGCAGAGGGATATTGCGGGCTGGGAATGGTTGCTCAGAAAAGGGGCAACTATGAAAAGGCTTTTGACCACTATCTTAAGTGCCTGGAGATTGACGGTGATAATCTGACAGCGCTTTTGGGTTTATTCCAGAGTTCCTGTCAGATGGGAACATTCGAGAAGGTCACTTACTATCTGGAAATGTATTTACAGATGCATCCGGCGGATACGTCGGTGATGTTTACGCTGGCGGCACTGTACATGAAGGACGGCCGATTAGAACAATCGAAAAATATTCTAATAGATGTTCTGACACTGGAGCCGGAGAATAAAGAGGCAAGCAATTTGCTTGAAGAAGTAGAACATAATCTCTCACAAGACGAGTAAGGATCAGGCAGCATGGAAACCAACGGCACATCAGCACTTTCTGAAATAAACGTTCCCTTGTGGGAAAAAAGGATTCAGGAGCTAATAAAATTGTTGCAGCAGCAGCTTAACCTTGCCAGCCAGGGCCGGATAGAAGAGATAGAAGCTTTAGTTGCTCAAAGCGACCCTGTTGTAAAGCAGCTAAGTGAAGCGCAGGTTTTAGAGCGTGATGGATTCAAAGCTGAAAAGCAAAAACTTGAGAAACTCTATAGGAAGATTTATCTGGCGTTAACGGACCGTCATAAAGGTATTAGTAATGAGCTTCAGTCAGTTCGCAAGGGCAGAAGAACACTTAAAGCCTATCGAGGGAATGTCTGATTTGGGGCTTGGCAGAATCACAGAGAGCAAAAGTTTGCCGAAATGAATGAAACAAAATCTATCCAGGTACCTATTGGGCATAAGCCTATAATAGGACGGTCGTTATGCTCAGTTTTCGTATACGCCGGCAGTGACCGTGTAAAGATGAATGAGTATCTTGATTTTGTTCATGCCAGCCGGATAAGTGAGAATTATGAAGTATTTATTGTTACTGATAATGACCCTGGGATTGGGACGAATTCCTGTT
>CAZNXD010000039.1:0-2389 GCA_964576935.1 uncultured Pirellulales bacterium
CGCTGGCGGTTCGTATCAACAAATCCGGTTCGATAAGCTCAGACGTGTATAAATGCCGGTTTACGCAGTCCTGGTCAATATCATCAATATCGATTTTGCCTTCTTTGCACTCGCGGGCAATGCCTTTGATTGAGTCGATAATCTCGTCTCTGCCGCCATAGTTTAGCGCCAAAGCCAGCACCATTCCCGTGTTCGTGGCGGTCATTTCAATTGTCTGGTTTAACTCATCAATCAAATCAGCAGGTAACTGCTCGAGACGACCGAGATGGACAAGCCTGACATTGTTTCTCATGAGCATCGGCCGGATGCCTACAAGATAACGCCTGTAAAGATACATCAGCGTATCTATTTCTTCCTGCGGCCTTTTCCAGTTTTCATTACTAAAGGAATAGAGGGTTAAAACTTCGATGCCCAACTCCACACAATGTACAGCGATTTTTTCAACGGTCTTGCCGCCCTGCCGATGTCCCTCCGCCCTAAGCAGACCCCGCTGCTGAGCCCATCGGCCGTTGCCATCCATAATTATCGCGATATGCCTCGGCAGCCGCTCCGGCCGGATGCTTAAACGCTGTGCGGTTGCCCGACGTTTTTCTGCAAATGTCTTTTCCAAATTTCTTACGCCTTCTTGTCCACCTGTGGCGAATTGATTATCTGTAAATGATCTGGCTGCGTCTGGGCCCGACCCCGACCATGGTTATCGGCGCCTTAGCCAGCTTCTCTACCGTCAGCACGTATTTTTTTACGTTCTCAGGCAGCTTATCAAAATTCGTCACCTGCGAGATGTCTTCGTTCCACCCACTCAGGGTTTCATAGACACATTCGGCTTGCGAAAGTCTATCGATATTGGCAGGGAAAAAGGTAGTTTGCTTGCCGCCTATTCGATATCCTTTGCACACCTTCAGCTCTTTTAAGCCGGCAATCGTATCCAGGTGCATCATGGCAATTTCATTTATCCCGCCGATGGTGACTGAGTAAGACAGCACTACCACATCAAGCCACCCACACCTTCGAGGCCGGCCCGTCGTTGTGCCGTACTCATGGCCGCGGTCACGAATATACTGACCTATTTCATTATCCTGTTCGGTTGGAAACGGTCCAGCTCCGACCCTGGTGGTATAGGCCTTGGCGACACCGATGAATTTTTCAACCATTTTGGCGGGAACGCCGCAACCGGCTGACATGCCCAGCGCACTTGAGTTCGAGCTGGTAACAAATGGGAACGTGCCATGGTCCAAATCCAACATACAGCCCTGAGCACCTTCGAAAAGAATCGACTTGCCCTCGCTGATGGCATTGTGCAGATAAGCCGTTGAATCTGATGCAAACGGCAAAAGTTTATCAGCATAAGTCCGGCACTTCTCGAAAATCAGTTCGGCGTTTATCGGCTCGGCTCCGTACAGCGCCGCGAAGACTTTGTTTTTGTAGTTGACTATCGCGTTTAGCTTATCTTTGAGTTTATCAAGGTCATTCAAATCAGCAACTCTTACTGCATAGCTTCGCCCGACCTTGTCCGAATAGCACGGCCCGATTCCTCTGATTGTAGTACCAATCCTCTTGCTGCCGAGTGATTCCTCTCGCAGCTGGTCTTCCCGCTTGTGGTAATCCAAAACCAGATGCGCATTTTCACTTATAACAAGTCGGCCCTGCAATGATATACCCTCATCCGCCAGGGTCTTAAGCTCTTCCAGCAGCGTCTCAGGGTCGACGACTACTCCATTGCCGATAACGCAGGCCGTTTCCGGCCGAACCGAGCCGCTCGGCAGCAGGTGCAGTGCAAACTTGGTATCACCAACCACTACTGTATGGCCGGCATTTGCCCCACCACCGTACCGGACAACCACATCACTCTTTTCGGCGAGTATATCGACTACTTTGCCCTTACCCTCATCGCCCCATTGCAAGCCAACCACACAACAATTCATTTCAACCTTTCTTAAAATATTTTTTGACAAAGACAAACCGCAATAGCTTCACGCATGAGACTATTGCGGTCAAGCAACAATCGTTAAAAAACACCGCAACACGTCAACTGATTTTTCCCACCAGATGCTCGAGTACGGGTTTTAGATTATCATGGCTGCGGTCACTTATCCTGCGGCTAACTTCAGCCCCCTCCTTACCATACGTTAAAACAAAATAACCTTTGGAATCAAAATTGGTTTTGTCAATCTTTTGAATTGAACTATAAGGTATTCTTTCGTTTCCGGGCAAAATCAGTTCTTCCTCTTCGGCGGTTATTTTTTTACCTCTTACGACAAACCAAAACACAAAAATGCCCGCAGCAATAGCAGGAAGATAAAACGGGGCCTGTCTGTTAAAAGTCAGATACGGCTTGGGGGTCCCGTCGGGATTTGTATGCTCTTGTATCCATTCATCATTGAAGTAGCCG
>CAZNXD010000039.1:2399-10798 GCA_964576935.1 uncultured Pirellulales bacterium
GGACAACGCATATCACAATGATAACCCAGCAATTCTGTTTGCGGTATTTGCTATAAGGCGCTTCAATAGCCATTCCAGAATCCTTTCCAGGGATTCGCCCGACTGCGGCGGGCTAACTCAACCGTTTTTGCGCTATAACATCACTCAAGGGTCTGACCAGACTCGGCAACACCTTTTCGTCCATCAGTTCCTCTGCAAGCCGGCACTGCCGCTGGAAAGACTCTGCGGCATCGAACTTACCGGCACCGTGCGGATACTGGCGAACCGTCAGAGCCAGGCTGATAGCCCCTTCTGTATCCCGCTTTGGTTTACGCGGGTCGTAAATGCTTGTCTTCGACTCGATACTGATGCGGGCCTGCGTATGACAATCTTCAGTCAAAGCCACCACCAAAGCCGGAGAAAAACCTATTGTCTTTGCCTGCGGCAAATCCGCCAGACAGTTAAAGATACCGGAGCCAAGCACTACCTCGGCAATAACCTCATCATGGCTGCCGGGGCATTCAAAATCCATTGCAAATATAACATCCAGAGAGCCGATGTCCAGAGGGCTTAGCCCAAGCATGTATGGGGCAAGCTCCAATACGAGCCTGTGCAGCTCATAAGCCTGCTCATAATCGGAAGGATTAACCATACCGGACACCAGCCGGTCCAATTCTATAGAAACCCAGCGGTACCTGCCGGTGCTCTGGTCCTCTTCGAGGTAGTACTCACTCTCCTGACGACGATAGAAATTGCCCATCGTCGGATACTGCTTCTGTACCCGCTCGAAAAAAGTTAATAGAGTATCACGCTCGGTAGGCAAATCGAGCTCGGTATTGACACACATATCGATGTAAAAATCGTCGCAGAAGGAGCTAAGGCTGTTGGACATTTTACCCGCACAACTCCAATTGATAATTTAGCGAAAGTATTCTGTCATAAACCGGTGAATCCGGCAAGATAAAAAGTGGCTCAATATGGGCTAAAATCATGTTTTTCTTCGGTCGGCCTGCTTGAGTTCCGGCCCCGGCAGCCATAGTTCGGTCGCTATGGCCCCTATAGTGGCAAAAACGGCAAAAGCGAACAGTCGAAACGGCCAATTTGCCGGCACCTGGCTCTGGGTAAAACCAGCTAAAATCCAGCTGGAAAAGGTGTAAAGCAGCCCCGCCAGCAATCCCGCTACGGTCGCCGAAACAAATCGCTTCCAGAGCACAGCGCCACCAGCCAACAGCGTCACGACCGAGCCGCAAAACAGCGGCAGTAATAATACCACGTACCATATCGCCCTTAGGGTCGGCAGTGAGCCCACCTGCCACAAATAGAGTACATCGGCAAGGCCAAAAACAATCGCCATACCTGCGGCGCACAACGGCACATGCCAGTATCGGCTCGGTTGAGCGGCTCGAAGCTGTGCCCGTTCGGAAATCCTGCGACGGATAGTCAGAGGCCAATTGTAGAACAGACAAAAGACCCAGTGCTCTAAAAGCGCGCCACGCTCACCAAAAACAGGGACAATATGCACAGCCTCTGTGGCCCAGTGACTGGCCATAAATCGAGCCAGGGCCGGATAACGGTATGTCATCTGAATCGGAAATGCCAAATAGCCAATGTACTTGAAAAAGCTCAAAAAGACCGCAATGTTGTAGTCTCTGAAGCTGCGGTCATAAACCGCGATGCCAACCGCCCAAAGACCTCTGCAAAACGAACCGGGCGAAACAGGAATTATCTGAAACAGTACGAGTATGCCGCCGGCGCCAAGCTCATCACCGGTTCTGTGATAATAAACAACCGCTACTATTACCGAGACAATTTGAGTAACAGGCAAAGTGAGAAGGTGAACGACAAGACTGATAAGATAACGCTGAATGTAACGCTCATTAAGTTGCGAAAGGATGGTTTCGGCATCTTCATCAGTAAGAATGTGCTTTTTCTTACCGTCTTCGACCATATCCCGCAGCCACTGTTTACGCAACTCGGCATTGAAGTACAATTTGAAGGGACGAACGAAAATATAGTGCAGTTTGTCTTTAAAGAACCGCCAATCAGTCAGAAAGCGATGCAGGCCGGCGGGTAGAATAGAAAAAGGCAAATGACAGAAGAACCGCCAGAATTCTTCGGCAAGCTTTGTTGCACAGTCGGTAGTAATGCGCCCTGCGCGATGCCAGCTTATCAATTTTTCCGTTATCTTGCCGTGAAGGGCCTGACACAGATAGCCAAAGTTTGTTAACATCGATGCGTAGTGTTTTCGCCAGTTGGGCTTTGCCCAGATTCGACGCAATACCTTGCCGAGAAACGGCACAAAGCCGAGCAAACAGAAAATGAACGCAAGGAACTTATTCGAGCGCAGTTTCTGTTCATTAGCTTCATCTACAAGATTGCGAACTTTCCAGCCGGTGACAGCGCTGTCAAAAATCGTGGACCAAAGCCTGCCGTCATAAAACAGTCGCAGGCGATTATGTGTTATATCCGGCAATGAATCCCTGTATGTCTGTTCGGCAGACTTTAACTCGGCGAGCATCTGCTGCATGTCACTGAACTGCTCGCTATTCGCTTCGATAAACTGCTCAAGCTTTACAATACTGCCGCGGTCAAACTGAACCACCGAGCCGCGTTTTAATCCCTGCCAGATGAGCTTGAAATCGCCGGGACTCATCGGCAAAAAAGGCAGCAGTGTAAGCCCGGCCCGAAAATCAACCGCAATTAAGCCGCTTTGAGGGTCTTTTTCGGTATCGCTTAGTTTGAGGCAGTTCGGCTGGCTCTTACAGGTACTCCACTCATACTGCCTCGCAAACTCATGAGCGCCTATATCATGCAGCAATTCTACAAACCGGTGCATGAATAGATTTTTGGCACGATATTCGGGTGAGCCGAGTTTTTCCTGCTCTACGAGTTTGTTCTTTTGCCAAAGTTTTAGCCAGTCCATGCGGTCGTCAACTTCCAGCCGCCACGTCCGCCCTTCAACCCAGTCGCTAATTTCACCGCAGCCACCAATAGTCGCATCGACAAAGGTTGCGTGTATATCTTTTACAGCCCTCTCATTGCCGAACCGAATCTTTGCCGCCCGGCGGATGAATTTTTGCCAAAGCGCACCGGCCCTTGCGGCAGCAGGGTTGACCTGGGGCTGGAACGGTCCCTGAAAGCCAATCCAGTAAAGCAGGTTGCGAAACAACTTCGCAAAACCGGACGGCGGCACAAGAATTTTTATGGCATAGGTATTGCCGATTTGCAGAACGCAGAATTTACCATTTTCAATATTGAGAACTTTGACTATATAAACCTGCCCGGCGTAACCGCCTCCAATGAATTTTTCGATTGTCAGGTGAACACGTGCCTGTTTGCCGTCGGTTAACCCGGTGACATCGTAAGTCAGCTCCGTGCCCGGCTCGTATCGCAATACGCGCATCGGCCGATGCAGCCCGCCTTGTTCAAACCGCCGCTGCAATTGTTTGCAGGTTTCAACTGAGTATTTTTCGCTCATTAGCTTTTAATGTCTAAACAACCCAATATGACTTCCAGATATTAATCAGTAACAACAATATCGCGGCATATACACCGGCCAATAAATCATCGGCAAGGATACCCCAGCCGTTGGGTAATTTCTCCAACTTTCGTATCGGCCAGGGCTTAGCGATGTCAAATAATCGGAAAAAGACAAAGCCTAATCCGGCTATAAGTAACGGCTGAAATTGAATAAGCAAAGAGGCGGGAATAAATACAAGGGCCTGGCCGGCAAATTCATCAGCGACGACCTCGCCCGGGTCCTCCTTGCCGACTGTCGCGGCAATAGTCGGCGCAAACATCACGCAGACAACTGAACCTGCCAGAACCAGAACAGCCATTACAATTTCTATCGCAATTGCCGGAGCTTGCAGGTAAGCCAGTAAGGCGAAAATTGCCGCCGGAGGTAACGAACCCCACGTCCCCGGAGCCAAAGGCAGCAGCCCCAGGCCAAAACATGATGTAAATAATCTTTTCACAGTTCGGAAGGTTAACTTAATAAACAAGACAAGTCAAAGAATCTGACAAGCTTTATGGTGACAGCTCATCGAGCATTCGCAGACAGTAACGGTCGGTCATTCCGGCTATATAGTCGCACACAACTCGTTGCAGGCCTTGCTGGTCTATCATTCCTTGGTAATAACCAGGCATAATATCAGGTTTACTGCAAATTGTATCAAACAGACCACTCAGCCATTGCCTTACCTTATCTTCTGTCCTGACAGAAGCGTGAAGATAAAGATTTTGCATCAGGAATTTTTCAAGCTCAGCCAGCGAAGTTTCGACTGTCTGCGAGTGCGTAATAAGGTTGTCCTCTCGTGCGTATATCTCATCAAGACCTTTAATACCGGCTGAGGAAATAGCTTCGCTACTTGTTTCGATGCAATCACTGACAAGCACATCGATGATTGCTTTCGCGGTCCTTATCCTTCTAATCGTCATATCATCGATAGCATCTGCTTTTATTCGTCGCTGCGCTTTAGCGAAGAGCTCCACGTTCGCCAGTTGCTCAGCCTCAATTACTCTTGAGCGCATACCGTCTTCAAGGTCATGGCAGTTATACGCTATACGGTCGGCGACTTCGGCGATTTGACCTTCGAGCGAGCAATTCCTTTCACCTAATATATCGTCTGTCGGCTTGTCGTAAGGGCTTTTATGTTTGGCCAGGCCAAGGCGAGTCTCGTACACCAGGTTCAAACCTGCAAAATCAGGGTACGGATGCTCGAGGAAATCAACAATTCGCAGACTCTGGTGGTTATGTTCAAACCCGCCAAACTCAGTCATTATTTCATCCAATATAACCTCGCCCGTATGACCAAATGGCGGATGGCCTAAATCATGGGCAAGGCATATCGCTTCGGTCAAAGGCTCGTTCAGATTGAGCGCCTTTGCTATTGTTCTGCCTATCTGAGCAACTTCTATACTGTGAGTAAGGCGATTGCGATAGTTATCATTGACGCCGGTAGTGAATACCTGCGTCTTGCCTTCGAGACGGCGAAAGGCTTCACTGTGAATTATCCGGTCGCGGTCTCGCTCGAAATCGCTTCGATAAGGATGTGGCTGTTCTTTGTATGTTCGGCCTCGGCTGTTACCCGGCCCAACGGCATAATCGGCAAGTACCTGGGGCATAATTACAGCCTCGGCAAATCGTGTTTTTGGCTTGTGTCTTTGAGCAGCTGGTAAAGCTCAGCCAGGCTTTGACTGATGACCTTGGTTTCGCTGCATGTGCTCATAAAATTGGTATCACCATCCCAGCGCGGCACGATATGTATGTGCACATGCTCCGGCAGACCCGCCCCGGCGCATCGGCCGAAATTCATCCCAACATTGAAACCATGCGGGCAAATCGCCAGCGACAAGACCTTCTTGGTTTCCCGCATTAGCTTAGTAAGCTCCAAAAGCTCATCATCGTCAGCCTCTTCGAGTTCACCAATATGCCGTATCGGGGCAATTAGAAGGTGGCCGTTGTTATAAGGAAATCGATTAAGAACAACTATGCATTTGCTCGTACGCCAGAGAACCAGATTTTCCCGGTCGTCGGAGCTTTTTAGATAGTCACATAGGAAGCACTCGCTCGGCTGAGAAAGGGCCTGTATATAATTTATCCGCCAGGGAGCCCAAAGATTCTTATTTTCCAATATTCTGCTACCTCCGAAACTTCCCGATGCCCTTATCTTTCCAGAAGTTGCATTGACAAACGCTGGTTTATCGTAATAAGGGGGTCTGTTCCCGGCAACGGCGAGGCGTTCGGTTTTAATATTATACGGTACGTTTGCTCATGGCTTACAATTAGTCCGGCATCAAGGTTGAAAAGCTCTTCGCCCTGACCCTCTATGGATTTAACGCTCAAACCCCTAAACATAGACTGGAAAAAGCCGAACTGGCCGGCCAACCGGAACCTGCGCGTCCAAGGCAAAGGCCATTCTGAAGGAGCCGAATCGGCAAGAGTATAAGTGCTCTTTATGACCGCGATTCTGCCTTTATCTGTTTCGCGAATTTCCTCAAGCGTGTAGGTAACATCTCTGGCAAGTCGAATGACCATTGAGTTGGGAATGAGCAATTTTGATTTCCACTGCTGCCCCACCTTAAGCCCCTTAGCAGGTTTGTCTATGCTCGATACCGAGTCCCACAGAAACCACTGGGTGGCGATGAAATCTTCAATTAAATCAGGCTGTTTCACATCGCTGCTGCTCTTTTTAAAAGCCTTTTCACCCGCCTCCTGAATAACGCGCTTCAGGTCGGACCTGTCATGAATTTTACCATTAGGACCAACAGCTATTATATAGCTCTTTCTCTTAAGTGATTCAACCGCATCATCTTTTGCAGAGCCGGATTTTTCAACTTTAATACTATCACAATAGGCCTTGATCTTTGTAATGCCGTAAGCATCAACCTCTACAGGCTCATATACCATAATCATATCGACCGATTCTTTCGACCTTTTGTGGCTCTTGGAACTATCATCGGATTGGTCCCAGTGTATATCGATATCCCGTTCCGTGATGAACTTATATCGCAAGGTCTGATCTTGGTTAAAATCAACACTCAGTAAGGTCCTCTCTGCCACAGGCTCGCTACAACCAAAAACAAACACCAGAGAACAGATGCTAAATGTGACTACGACAAGCTTCAATGTCATCCCTTTCCAACTGCTAATTAATTTTTTCAATCGAGTAAGAACGAATCGCCCCCATCCTGAAAGAAGCAGGAGCTTTGTCCGAGTTTGGGTCGGCCTCCGGGTCAACGAACAGCCACTCACTGTCCAGCTTTTCGAAGTAACTTTCCACCATTTGCGCATCAAGGTCCAGCTTTAGCTGACCCGTATAAGTACGACGGTTGTCAAACATATCCATTAAAGGCCCGCCAATCGTTTCCTCGGCATTTTCTGCACTTGGTAAGGCTTCCATATCAATTACAGCTACGTTTCTGCCGTCGAGCTGTTCAATCTGCGTTAATGCGTAGACTCTTTCGTACGATTTCTTTCCAATAATTGGGAATTTGAAGCTCTTGACACCGCTCCAACTGTCGCCCTCGTCGGCGGTAAGCACTTCACCGGCGCTAATATCCGGAACAGAATGGCGCTGCTCAATCGCACTTTCTCGCAAAATCGATTGTGCTCGCCTGTGCCCGTCAGTCCTTCCGGCAACCGCCGCTCTGGCCCTGTCTGCATCGATGATACCTACAAATTGGCCGTTCGGTGACATCTCTATTGTATAACTAAGGCCAATCAGCTTGGCCATGGGGCTTGTCATGTCCTCTTCCCTGCTGCTGTTAAAACTAAATACCGGCTCGTCTTTCGTGATTATAGTAACTTTCAAACCATCAATTGTTATCTTGGCCACAATGTTACCACGGTCGTTTATACTCTGGTTATTTTGTGTGAAAGTAATTTCAGCTTTGTTGACATTTCGCCCGCCATTGAATCTTTCGTTATCAGCCAATGGACCCTCATACTTTAGAGTTTGCTGCGTCTCAGTGATTACTTTGTAAGTCACCTCCCGTTGCTTAAAATCCTGTTTCGGCTGCAAGCTGATTGTTTCTTGAGGCGCTTCTTGTGGCTCAACGACCGGTTCCGGCTGCTGGATGACCGTCTCACTGGCCGGCTGCTCACACCCGGACAGCAATAGTATCACGCAAACGGCTGCAAAGAAAAACTCACTCTGAAATCTGCCTTTTTTCATTTTGTCCTCCGGAATTCTCTGCTTATATCAATTATTCGTGGTAATTATACCGGCGACATACGCGATGACAAGGTGATTTTGCTTTATTTGCCGGCTCAAATCGATTAAAATCGTGTTTTTTGACTAAGCCAGTTCTGCTTATCCTTGTGAAAGGAAACAAGATGAGAAGTGATACCGTGAAAAAAGGTTTTCAAAGAGCTCCGCATCGGGGTCTTTTGCACGCCTGTGGTTTGAGAAACGCTGACATGGGCAAGCCCTTTATTGGAATCGCCAACAGTTTCTGCGAAATAGTTCCCGGCCATGTCCATCTGAACCAGGTAGCCGAGGTTGTCAAAGAGGCCGTAAGAGAAGCCGGCGGTGTGCCTTTTGAGTTTAACACCATCGCCGTTTGTGATGGAATAGCTATGGGCCATACCGGAATGAAATATTCGCTGGCCTCACGCGAAATCATAGCCGACTCGGTTGAGACTATGCTCAGAGCGCACTGCTTTGACGGTATGATATGCATACCAAATTGCGACAAGATAATACCAGGTATGCTCATGGCTGCCGTCAGAGTCAATATTCCCACTATCTTTGTTTCCGGCGGGCCGATGGCCGCGGGAAAAACCAAAGACGGCAAAGCAGTTGATTTGATTTCCATCTTCGAGGGCGTCGCCGAATTCAACGCCGGCAAGATTACCGAAGCAGAGCTTAATGAACTCGAAAACACCGGCTGTCCGACACAGGGAAGCTGCTCCG
>CAZNXD010000040.1:0-1605 GCA_964576935.1 uncultured Pirellulales bacterium
TGCCCTTTTACCAGATAATCGGCGGCGCCGTTGCGGATGGCCTCGAGACCGGTCTCTTCATCATTCAAACCGGTCAGCACCACTATAGCCGCTTCACTATTCGCCTTACAGGCCTGGCGTACCGTATCCAGGCCTTTACTGTCGGGCAATCCTAAATCCAGTATCACAAGCTCGTAGTCACCATTTTTTAGAAGCTCAACAGCCTGAGCCAGAGTCTCTGCAGAAGCTATCTCAAAACGCAACTGTTGCGTTGCCTGCCTCAGAGCCAACTTGACTAATCGCTGGTCTTCGGTGTCATCATCCACCAATAACACACGTATCTTTTGCATATTCCGAGTCCTTACTTGGCTCAACCCGCTTGCAGATTACAAACCAGTAGTCAGTCAGATTCTCCATAGCCTGTCGAAACTCTTCTAAAGAAACAGGTTTTTTCACATAGCCTGAGGCCTGAAGCTTGAAGCTATCCAGAATATCATGGTCCGAATCTGATGTTGTCAAAACCACTACTGGTATTGTATCCAGCAATTCATCTTTTTTTAGTGCGCTTAGAAAGTCCATGCCTCCCATACCCGGCATATTCAAATCCAGCAGAATTAAATCGGGCATGGGATAATCGGCATTGTTGCTCTCGCCTTTTTGAAGATACTCTAGTGCCTCTTCGGCGGCACTTGTTATATGTAATTCATTAGCAATCTTGCTGGCTTTCAAAGACCGCTTTATAAGCTTCTGGTCACCTGTATCATCCTCGACCAGCAGGATTACAGCCTCTCTTAGCTGATTCATCGTATCATTCTCCTTTCATCTGACCGGTTCAGGAAATAAACTTCATCCGGTAAGTGCAAACTATTGTCCGTTTTTTCGGTTGTAATCAATTTCTTTTCACTAGTGACGAAGTGGCAAACCAGTATTTGGTTAGCTTCTGGATAACTCGCCGAAGCTCGTCCGGGCTCGCCGATTTCTGCACATAGCCGGCTGCACAAAGCTTGTAGCTGTCCTCAATGTCGTTCTCTGCATCTGAAGTTGAGACAATGACCACCGGAACGTCTTTCAACCGTTCATCAGCCTTGATGCATCTGAGAAACTCTTTCCCGCCCATGCCCGGCATGTTTAAATCCAGAAGTATCAAATCAGGCCAGGGATTCTCGGATTCCTGTTTTTTGCAGCCTTCCAGATACGCCAGAGCATCTTCGCCCGTACTTACAATCTTGAGATTGCTTTGTAACTGCTGAACACCCAGAGCATATTTAATCAGCTTCTGGTCGCCCGGGTCATCTTCTACAAGCAGTATGACTGCGGTTTTTGACTTGTCCATTTTTAGCCCCCCATAATTAATGGTTATTCTTGCTTTAACGCCGAAACCATTGGCTCTTTTATGGTTTCAGCAACTGGTACCGTAAACCAAAAAGTCGACCCCTGCCCGGGAGTTGAGTTAACCCCTATATTGCCCCCATGCTGTTCTATAATTCTCTTACAAACCACAAGTCCAATACCCGCACCATTATACTCGTTATGGCTGTGAAGTCGTTTAAACATCACAAAAATATTCTTGAACTGCTCCTGTTTTATGCCGATGCCGTTATCGGAAACCTCTATTCGAACCATGCC
>CAZNXD010000040.1:1615-9214 GCA_964576935.1 uncultured Pirellulales bacterium
CGTATAACCACCTGCGGCGTAACATCTTTTCTGCGGTACTTCAGAGCATTTGTTATCAGGTTCAGCATCACCTGACGTATCTGTTCGGGATTACAATTGATGACAGGTAATGGCCCTTGTATTTGTATCTCCGCACCGCTCTGTTTAATTTCATTCATTAAATCGAAGCTGCTAAGTTCCTCCACAATAGCTTTGAGGTCAACATTTTTGAACCGCTTGCGTTCGGTTATAATTGCCGAATAGTCGCGGAGAGCCTTAACCAATTGCTGCATCCGTTTTGTGCCTTCCGTCATGAATTTCAGATTTTCTTTGTCATCATCACTGAGCTTATCTCCAAGCGAAATCGCCAAAAGCTGTCCAAATGAGACTATCTTTCGTAACGGCTCCCGTAAATCGTGAGAAGCAATGTGAGTTAAGTCCCGGAATTCTTTATTTGACCTTTCCAATCTTTCATTCAACCTTTTAAGATTCTCTTCGGTCTTTTTGCGCTCGACAATTTCTCTTTGAAGTTGCTCGTTGCTTTCCTTTAGATCCTGGGTACGCTCTGCGACCTTTTCTTCAAGGTGGTTATGGTGTTCTCTTAGTTTCTCTTCGGTTTGCTTACGCTCAACTATTTCTCCGCGCTGAGCTTCGTAAGCTTCTGCAAGCTTTTGTTCAATACGACTTATATATATATAAAAAGATATTCCCAACACGGCGCTTACAAAGACAGAAACCCCAATTAAGCCAATCAACAATCTTTGCAACAAAGCATTTGCTTCCGTCACATCTTTAATCGCCACAATATCACCAACTTCCTGCCCACCTGCATCCTGCAACTCAAGGAACTTGGCTGAGTAGCTATGTCCACCTGAATCTATAGCCAAAGTAACATCTGCATGGTCTGAATGCACTCTACTAAGCATGTTAGTAATCTTGGCAGGAACATTATCGAGGGTTTTATCGATAACAACAAAATCCTTGAATTGATCCCAGTTCCAGTTGCCTTTCTTTCCAAAGACTTTGAGACCTTGCTCCCAATTTTCGCGATTAAGGTAGGCTTTATCAATGAGAAATACAATTTCCAGATCGAGCATCTCTTTCAGTTCAGGAGTGATGTGCTCTATTTCCTCACCCAGTTCCAGGTAACCGACGAGTTTGCCGTCTATCCTCCAGGGATGGACAAAGCGCAAGGTAAACGTACCAAATTTGCCCAATTCAATTCCCCACACTTCTCCCTGTGTGCGTACAGCCTGGTCCATTGTGAATCTGTTTATATAATCTCCATGTTCGGGCGGATTGTGCACCCGCATAAAGTTGATTCTGGAAATGTCATGAAAATAAAAATGAGTGACCCGGTACTTGGAGTGTATATTTTTAAAAATCGGCAATGCCCGGTCATATAAAGCATCTCTGTCTTTCGCAAGCCAGGCTTTTTGAAGACCCTCGTCATTTTCCAAAAAATCTATCAATCCGCTTAATAACTCCGCATCGTCGTCTAGTTCCCGCTGAAATACCTGGTCAACAGCATCAATGTTCTTATCAACTTGTTCGCTGGCATATCTGCTATGTTGCCAATAAATAGATGTAGCTGAGAAAATTAACAACAGCACCAGTGACAGGCCCAATGGCACAAGGATACGATATTTAATCATTTCGTTTTTCCTGTTCACAATCGCCATTTATTACTTTCTAACGCTTAAAAACCTCTTTTACTGTCACTGTTACTTAAGGTCGGTCAAAAAGTTGAGTCATCACTGCCAGAGCAAACAGACCTGTTTTCGCCCCCATATATATCCTCTAAGCCGGCACAGTCGCTTCAACTACGGCCGCTGCCGGAATCGTAAACCAGAAGGTCGAGCCTTCACCATAAGTAGAGCTGACTCCAATATCGCCTTCGTGACGTTCAACAATCTTCTTACAAACCGCAAGTCCAATACCGGTACCTTCATATTCACTTCTCGAATACAGCCGCTTGAACATCACAAAAAGGTCTTTGAAGTGATCCTCTTTTATGCCAATGCCGTTATCGGAAACTTCCACTCGAATCATATTATTATCCACTGCTTCGGAACGAATAGTAATTTTCGGAACAGCACCTTTCTTCTGGTACTTTAGACCGTTGGCTATAAAGTTCTGCATAAGCTGTCTAATCTGGATCGGGTCGCATTTAATATTGTGCAGCTCCTCTAGAACTTCTATTCGAGCACCAGTCTCTTCCACTTTCACCGCCAGCTCAATTTCGAGCAGCTCCTCAACAACTTTATTAAGGTCAACCGGTACCATATCCACCGCTTTACTTGTCACCCTGGAATAGGTGAGGAGAGCCTCAACCATCCGCTGCATCCTTTCGGCGCCGCTTATCATAAAATCAAGATTCTCCTTATCATCTCCATCGAGCTTATCACCAAGTGAGGCTACTAATAGCTGGCCAAACGACGAAATCTTTCGCAGAGGCTCACGCAAATCGTGCGAGGCAATATAAGTGAATTCACGCAGCTGCTGATTCGAGCTATTCAGCTTCTCAATCGATGCTTCAAGGTCTGCGGTCCGTTCTGTAACCTTGGCCTCCAACTGCTTGTTGGCATCTACCAATGCTCGGTCACGAGCCTGGATTTGTTCCAGCATCTGATTAAAGGCGTCTATAAGAAAACCAATCTCATCATTACTTGTCTTTGTGCCTCGGACCGAATAATCCCTCTGCTCGGATACAGACTTGGCCATATTTGTTAGATTAAGAATTGGGACTGATACCACACGCTGCAGTCTTGATGAAACAAGATACGCTATAGCCAGGCTGATGAATATAATTGCAAGCACTATCTTTACACTGGTCGACAGCATCGCATACAAAGGACCCATGTCAGAGCGGACACATACTGTCCCTATTACCTCACCATCCAGGATAATCCTTTTGTAAACCGTAAGAAAATCTTTAGTGAATTCTGGCCCTTTCTCTCTGAGGTAAGTAGGCTGAACCTGCTTATCCTCGCCGTAGCGATAGTAAGAAGCAATCAGGTTGCCGGATGCATCATATACACCTCCAAAGACGACGGCCGTATGTACCCTAAGCGAACTCAGTGTCTCTTTAGCATCCTCGGCATCATCAAAAGCCACCGCTGCCTTACAACTGTCGGCTATTATCGCTGTCTGGACTGTGAGGTTTCTCGCCATAAATTGTCGCAAGGCCATCCATTCGTATCCGGCAAATGTAACGCCGGCAATTAGCAAGCTCGCAACACAAGTCATCATTATTATCAGGATCAACTTGCGCTTTATAGTCACGTTTCGTGATACCGAAGCGCACAACCCGATTAAGCTGTGTTTTTTTGTGGATATTTGTTCTATTGGCGCTTTCATTTGTCATCCTCTGATTCTTTTCCAATTACCCTCACCGCCAGCTTCAGAAGCCCGGATCTTATTTTTAAGTCTGCTTCTCGAGCAGCTGCAAGATTAACCTCAAAGCGAATCTTCTGGTCTCGCTTGACAAAATTCACCACTCCGCCTTTGAGAATAAACTGTGATGTTTCACCAATTGTCAAAACCCCTGATTCTTTAACAACACGAATAACATCGATATGCCTTTGACTTGCGGGACCGCATATAAACAGAACATGACAATCCCTTAATGATTGTATAGTATCACGATATCTCTCTTCATCATCCTCCTCAGGGTCCGATGGCAACACAAGTTTACGAAAATATCTAATCTGAACTTGCCTGCCCTTGACGCTTTTCTTCTTTAACGGCTCGTACGCCTCCTCATGGGGATTATCACTAACAACACCTATGATAATTGGCTTGTTGGCGTCAGCGATTTTCTCATCAGGCCAATCAACAAACTTGGTAAAGTTATACAGAAATGCCGCCTTGACTTTGTATTCAAGGTCGGAAGCAGAATCAGCTTTGACCTTTGGCACAACGAACGTTGCAAATAAAGCCAAAGCTAAAATCACCAGGTTGTAAGTTCTTATTCTCATTTATTAGTACTTATTGAAAGTAGTGTTTGCAAAGCAAACAATACTTTCTCATCAGCCGGCATAAAGAACCTAATCCCTGCCAAACTGGGAGCTTTCGCGCCCACTCTGGTTGAAACCAATACCAGTGTCGTGGTCTCGATGCTAAACAATAGTCTTCCTCTCGCCAATAGCAGTATCGGCGCAGGCTCTTACTATCTAAATCCTCGCGATAGCGCACTTTATTTCTATTACTCAACAAATAATCGACATATTGCTAAGTCCATTTAAGCAAGAGTTTTCCTGATTTGCGAATGATTATCGGGTCATTGAAAACGCGGAAGGAGTGAATTCATTGAAATGCTATCAGACAGTATCTATAGATGGGCCGGCAATGACAAAAAGGGCTGATTGCCCCGATAAATACGTCAAAATCTCACTATTTTTTTTGTAGCTTATATTCGACGCTGTCGACAAGCGCTTGCCAGCTTGCCTCAATAATATTTTCCGAGACGCCGACCGTCCCCCAAATACTTGTTTTATCACGTGATTCTATAAATACTCGGACCTTAGCTGCTGTACCCGCACGCGCATTGACAACTCTCACTTTATAGTCGATTAAGTGAACATCTCTGATTGCCGGATAAAAACTCTCCAGTGACTTCCTCAATGCCGCGTCAAGCGCATTGACCGGACCGTCACCTTCAGCGACAACATGCTCAACCACACCGTCGACTTTTAGTTTAACCGTCGCCTCCGTCACTATCTGTCCATCAAGTCGCTGCTCAACAGTTACATGATATTTTTCAAGTTCAAAAACCGGCTTATATGTCCCCATCACTTTCTTTACCAGCAAATCAAAACTGGCGTCAGCCGCCTCGAACTGATAACCCTCATTTTCAAGCTCCTGCACGCGAACAAGAATCTTCTTAGCCAGCTTCTTGTCCTGAGCTATCTGGGCCTTTTCCAGCTTGGCCAGAACATTGCTCTTGCCGCTAAGCTCCGAAACCAAAAACCGCCTCTCGTTCCCGATTAATTCCGGGTCGATATGTTCATATGTCTTTTTGTTCTTGCGCAAGGCGTCCACATGCAGACCGGCCTTATGTGCAAAAGCGCTTTCACCCACATACGGCATATTCATCACCGGTGAAATATTACATATTTCAAAGATAAAACGAGAAGCTTCGGTCAATGTTTTTATTTTACTTTCGCTAAGCACTCGCTTGTTCATCTTAAAAGCCAGGTTAGGAATCACTGCACAAAGATTCGCATTACCGCACCGCTCGCCCAGTCCGTTTAACGTCCCCTGAACATGAACCGCCCCGACCCTTACCGCTGCCAGAGAATTCGCCGTGGCACAGTCGCTGTCATTATGCGCATGAATCCCGACTCGCACCTTCCCAAACCGCTCGCAGACAGCCTTTGTTATCTCATATACATCGTTCGGCATAGTCCCGCCGTTGGTATCGCAAAGAGCCAATACATCCGCACCGGCCTCGGCAGCTACTTCCAGAACCTTCATCGCATACTCTGAGTTGTTCTTGTAGCCGTCAAAGAAATGTTCAGCATCAAAGATTACTTCGAGTCCCTTTTTCTTCAGATAGCTCACCGAGTCGGAGCACATTGACAGATTACTGCCAAGAGAGCATCCCAGAACATTCTTTACATGAAAGTCCCAGGTCTTTCCGACCAGCGTCGCGGCCTTAGTCTTGCAGGCAAGGATGGCTTGGATAGATACATCTTCCCCTACTTTCATATTAGCCCGACGGGTACTGCCGAAGGCAACAAGTTTAGATTTCTTCAGCCCTTCTTTTGCAACCTCACGAAAGAACTCCATCTCCTTGGGATTAGACGCGGCGTATCCGCCCTCGATATAATCGATGCCTAACTCATCCAGGCGCTTGGCGATTGCCAGCTTATCCGCCAGCGAAAAACTCACCCCTTCGGCCTGCATTCCATCACGCAGCGTCGTATCATATAGCTCTATCTTGCTACGACTCATAAATATTCAATCCTTCTTCAGTGTAAATGGACTCCGGGTATTGTAGCCATATCCGAGTGCTGTGTAAAGGAAGAACCACGCCCCTCTCCAGGTGGGAAAAGGGGCGCAGAAAAGCTGCTATCAATAAATTATGTCTTCTTTAGTTATGGAAATCGAATTCATATATCGCAAATGACCAGGGGATTGTTAAAATATACGCTCGCACCCTGGCCTTACTTACCGATTCTGGAGAACTTATTGCAATCTCATTCCAGGCATCTGCTGTAAGTTCTCCACTATGGATATTATGCCAGCTTCCATCATAGTAGACCTCAACATCAGCTCTGGAATCAGCATCGATATAAGGAAGTATCCTGATTTTATCACAAAGCAATGGCGAATCTAAAGTCAGTTCAAACCATGCATCTTCTGTAATAGTATATGCATATGTACTCTCGTTGTCATCGCGGGCATTAATGTCCTGATACCATTGAGAACTCGGATCGCTATGTCCTGTTGGAGAAACCCAACCGCCACCCAAACCGAGAGACACCACCATATCCACCGCTGAACCACAGCTCACCGATGTACCCCCGGCCGGGCTTTGGCTGATTACGTTTCCTGCCGGTATAGTATCATTATAGTCATGACTGATAGTTCCAACGGTTAATCCGGCTTCGACAATCGCCGAATTGGCATCGGCCTGCGTATAATTGATTACATCTGGTACTGAAGGCTGGCCGGTTGATACAACTAAGTCAACTACCGTGCCGCAGGTAACTGTGCCTGTATCGGACTGACTTATCACATAGCCGGCTGGTACCGTATCACTGCAGGCGGTAGTACTGGAGCCATAGCTTATATAGGCAACTCCATTGATTGCTGTTATCGCATCGCCCTCGGTCTGGCCTGTAACGTCTGGTACTGAAGGCTGGCCGGTTGATACAACTAAGTCAACTACCGTGCCGCAGGTAACTGTGCCTGTATCGGACTGACTTATCACATAGCCGGCTGGTACCGTATCACTGCAGGCGGTAGTACTGGAGCCATAGCTTATATAGGCAACTCCATTGATTGCTGTTATCGCATCGCCCTCGGTCTGGCCTGTAACGTCTGGTACTGAAGGCTGACCGGTAGATATTACGAGGTCCACTTCTGAACCGCATGATACTTGTTCATTAGAAATCGGATCCTGACTGACTACATTTCCATCCGCTACGGTATTACTGCACTCAAAGCTGATTGTACCTACAGTAAGGTTAGCAGCAATAATCGTCGAATTGGCATCGGCCTGCGCATAATTGAACACATCCGGTACTCTTACAGAACAGGTTGTGCAGCTTGTAAGCCAGTGTTGGGCAATTTGAGCCAAGTCTGTTTCGTCAACGATATTATCCCTGTTCGTATCACCATCAGGACCACTGCCTAACCAGTTCAGAGCCAGTATCGCATAATCCTTAAAATCAATCGGGCCGATACCGTCAAGATTGGCTGTATAACATTCGCATATATCGCCTATACCGTCCGAGTCGACATCATTCTGGTCACTATTGGCATGCTCCGGGCAATTGTCAACGCAATCCGAAACACCGTCGCTGTCACTATCTGTATCCGGCACACCACAGCCACAATCACCGGGCTCTATCTTATTCGGGTCGTCCGGACAACCGTCTAAACAATCCG
>CAZNXD010000040.1:9314-10749 GCA_964576935.1 uncultured Pirellulales bacterium
CAGCCGCAATCACCGGGCTCTATCTTATCCGGGTCATCCGGACAACCGTCGCATATATCACCTGTACCATCAGCATCTACATCATTCTGGTCAGGATTGTAATTGTCAGGACAGTTATCTTCATCATCAGGTATGCCGTCACCGTCGCTATCATTAACGCCTGCGTCAAATTCCTGAAGCATAAAGACGTCAAAGGCATATGCTTTGCCATCAGGTGAGTTGGGATGTGCCTGAGCCCTGACGGTAAAATTACCGTCGGCGGCTGTTATGTCGGTCCAGCGAGCTACATAGCCTTCAGACCAGTTATCACCCGTACAGAACCATACTTCACTTTCGGATATAACATTCACTCCCTCTGTGCTGTCATTGGTGTAAGTATCGGCTCCACTAATAGAGTAAATTGTATATCTATCGGCATACTCGGAATTGCAACGGGCAGCGGAAGTTGCAAAAGTATACTCTTTGTCTGGATTCAGGCCTGATAAAGTTAGGTCGACATACCAACCGGAACTACCATAGTAGATTACACCAGTCATATCGGCAATTCCGCCGAAGGTGTCGCGGGCATCTGTGCCAACATTGGGGTCGTAACCGCCGTACCAGTTGGTGCTGACATCAGGTTGCCATTTTACACCGCCGCTTTGCGTCAAGGTCGCTGTAACACTCAGGTTCTGCCCGCTATCATAACTTTTCAACGGCCCCGAAGACGGCTCCGGACTGTCTTCTCCTATGTTATAGGTAGTAACGTTGGGGGCAATATAGTGAACTAACTGTCCGTTCGGATTAGTAGTAGTTTCATGTTCTGTAGAGTCATAAACACAATCATTGTAAGCTATCCAATTATCTTCAATTTCTTCCATAGCGGGAATCAGCGAGAAGTCACTGCTGCTAAAGGTTTGGTTATGACCCTGAACTGCCAGCACGTTGGTTCCTACTGTCAGCAACGATGCGGATACGGAGAAATACTCGACAGGCTGTGGACTTGTGTCGCCCCCTGAAGCCTCGTGACCGCTATCGGCAGGGGCGTTATAAGCAGGCGGGGTGCCGGTCATATTGCCACGTGCTATTTCGGTTCCATTGAGATAGGCCACAAAACCATCGTCATAGTCTATCGAAAATTCCAGTTCGGTGATTGCACCCGGATTGTCCACGATGAACTCTTTCCGCACATAAACGCTCCAGTAGCCATCTTCCATATCGCCCAGTACTGTTGCGTCATCACCATCTTCATAACCGATTCCAGTAGGACCTTCTAACCAATCGGAATCATTGAAGTCAATTTCTTTCCAATTAGCATCCGGCTCACTGGTTCCCTTGAAATACTTCCAGATATCACCAACCAGAATTGGAAGATTGGGATCTTCAGGTTCAGGCTCGATATCTGTCTGACCTTCCAGCTTGAAGGCGCTCATTGCATAACCCTTCGTTCCGTCGA
>CAZNXD010000041.1:0-10736 GCA_964576935.1 uncultured Pirellulales bacterium
AGCGCTATGTAAATAACTATTGCCCCGACTAAAATCATTAATATACCTTTGAACGCCCGAGCACCACCAAGTGTTATAGCCAGCGACACTCCCCCTACAACAAGCGCTACCGCTGCAGCTCTAGAATGAGAAAATAATATAGCCGCTATGAATATCGGAATCGAAGCATAGCCAAGCATTTTCAGCAGATGGCTTCGTGTTAGCTGGGTCATAGCAAAACACATGAAGATACCAGTAACCAACATGTTTCCTTGACCCGCACGACCAAATCCAAGTACTCCCAAATGAACACTCGCTGCTTCCAACTGTCCATAGCGGAATCGAAAGTTTCCAAGGTGGAAATGCTGCAAGGTCCCTAAAACTGCCATAACCATCGTAAACACCCAACATAACACCAAGCATCGCAAGAATACTTTACGGTCAACATAGTAGCGAAGGGCTACAGTAAAAGCTAAGAATAAGAAAGTTATAATGTGCAGACGATATGTTGCCATTAAGTACCGGATAGGTATTCCAAATAGCGTTCTAAAATGCCCTGCTTTCTGAAATTCAACTTCAGGGTCAAAGCGGAGCAGCCCAACTATTACTCCGAAAAGAAAAATGATAAACATGGTATGGGTTAATTTGACCATCCAGACACTACCGAGCACCGCTCTTTTTTTGTGTCGCATAAGAATTACCGGACCTACCAAGAGTAGAAATATAGGCCCCAACCATATCCCGCCCGAGGACCCACCTGTAAAGCTTATAATCGTTATCCCACAATAGCTTGCCACTAAGACGCACTTAACTCCCCCAGCTTGCCTGGAAAAGAGTAAAAAAAGTAGCGCAAGCACAGTAAATATACCAATGGGAATAGGATGAAAAACTGTCATTGCTTTCTACTGTTCCTAAGAACTCAGCTGCCCCAGGTACAATTTAGTCAAGAAACCAACACTTGAGGAAATACTGAACTTACTATTCTCAATCCGCTGCAATGCTTGGGCCTCGTCGTATGGTGCTTGGCTCAGAAGCTCAAGTGCCCGTTCGGCCCACACTTTGGGGCCAGTGTTCAAGGACTCCCTGTGGATAAGCTCAGGAATAACAGTCACCTCTGCTGTTATAACATCTGAAATCAAACAGGGCACACCAGCAGCCTGCGATTCGACAACCACCAAGGGCAAGCCCTCAAGCTTAGATGGAAATATTAATAAATCGAAGAGACCTTCTAATAATGCGGGAACATCATCGCGAACACCCGCAAATGTTACATGGCTGGAAATACCCAATCCATTTGCTAGCATTTCTATCTCCGACCGCAACGGGCCATCTCCCACTAAGAAGAGGTGAATATCTTCATGTTTCCGAATCTCAGCAGCAACTTGAAGTAAAAACTTGTGGTTTTTAACATGACGAAATCCACCTATATGTCCGACAATCTTGGCATTAGCTGGGATATCAAATTTTCTCAGCAGTTTCACGCGGTCTACTGGCTTCCGAAAAGGAACTGTGTCTATTGCGCATGTCGCTACCTGATAGCCGTTCCTGTTTCGCCAATCTGGTGCAAAAAGATAATCAGCAGTCTTTGCTGAGCAGCCAATTCCGTGAGTGGCGTACTTCCGTATGCATCGCCGCATCAACCACCTATAAAAAAACCTTCGAACCGAGTCAGGGTGGCCATCTCGACTGGCATGGGAATGGACTATTCGAATAGGGACCCCTGTGTTTTTGGCCAATCTCACCACCAACCCTGACAAAAATAGAAAATGACTGTGAACAACATCAGGTTTGACCTTATTCAAGATTGACACGAATTGCTTGGCAAATCTTCGATACCCATTCTTTGCAGGACAATGTACTATATCACCTCCGAGTGAACGAATCTCTTTACCGAAAAACCCAAGCTCGTGAGATGCGGTGCAGAATATAAAATGAAAGCGGTTGCGGTCGATGTGGCGTAACACATGCATCAACCATGTTTCAACGCCACCCACGTCCATTTTACTGACGACCTGTATTATTTCTCTTCGCTTGGACATTGGTAATTATACTCCTCCATAGCACTAAGCATATACTTACCGCAAACGGCGTATTCTCTAACCGCCAAATTCTGCCTTTAGAGGGTTTTTGCACATAGTTCCCGTTTTCGTTTGTTTATTGCCCAAACCAGGGCCCCAAACGAACAAATAAGCGCAGCAATAAATGTCAAAGTTGTAGTTACTGCTGCCCCTCTAAGACCATACGATGGAACCAGCAAAAAAGTCAGACAAACAGATACGCAACAAGCTATTACTGTCAGAATCAATTGCATTCTGAAAGCTCTCGCAGCAGTAACACCGGAACCGCAAAAGAATACCACAAAACCCACGGCTCCTCCTACAGACAAGATAGTAAAATCAACATGGTATTTAGCGTATTCGGCGGTGTAAAGCACCCTGAGTATAAATTTGCCAAACAGGACCACGGCTGCAGTGAACAGTATACCCATACCCAAAGCTAGCAAAAGAAGCTTTCTCAGCAAACGGCAGTACGCTGTCAAATTGCCAACGTAATAATTCGCCAATCTCGGCGAAGCTGACTGGGCCATTGCAGAAATAACCATTGTACCCATCAATATCGGGTACATAAGCGGACCAAAATACCCCAATGCAATGCTCCCATGGTAAGATTCAAGAACCAATCTCGGCACACAATACTGGATTGAAATTAAGAATAAAACCACTCCTAGCGGCAAAGCGAGCCACAATAATGATAACATCACTTTTAAACTAAATCGAGGCCAAATTGGGTGCTTCGTTCCCTCAATAGCAGGTTGTCGGGAAAGCAATTGATAGGCCTTGCGTAGGTCGTATAATATTACAACGAGAAACCATACCGAGATTACACCCAAAATCGCCAACGCAAGTTTTCCCGTGAGCCATAGCAGAACGCCCATTGAAAGTAAGGCAACTGGGCCTCTTATCATTAAACTCGTGCCGCTTAAGTTCATCCGCTCCTGCCTTTGGAATAAGCCTCGGATGATATCACCAACAGAGTCGATACTCTTAGCCAATCCCCAAAGCAGTATAACCCAGGCAGTCTCACCTCCGTAAAAACCCCAAGAAATCAGTATAAGTGCAAAGATGCCAAGAAAAGCCATAGCCAGCCGCGTTCCCAAATAGTCTGCAAACGAGTATTCACTCCGGGCATCAGTGACCTGAACAGATCGCAGGGAAAGCATAGTAATTGCTAAAAGCGGCAGAGCTATGCTGCGGCTCAACTCGAATTTGCCAACCATTTCAACATTCCCTAGTTTTGCTACTACTGCAACAATACCCCACAAACTAATGGCATTTACTACATTTCCTGCAAATGTCCAAGAAAAGTTCTTTCGAAGGGATAAAGACTTGTTCGTAATTGTCATAATCGCCAAAAAAGTTTATGTTATAATTTTCCTGCGCAAGGTGCCTCAATTATACATATCAGGATTTTCGAGCAATTATCTCAATACTTTCTCCACCGTAAATCAATCCAAGAAGTTTTTTGACCGCTGCCTTAGGTTCTTGAAACACGCTTTTTGAAGAATAATAAACATTGCGCATGTTGTATTGGTGACATCCACTTAGTTCTAGCAACTTCTTCAATGTTTTAGGTTAAAAGAAAACAGGATGGTGAATAGATATAAATGTTCTCTCCTTGATGATACCAGTTCGCATCAGCTTTCGTAGCTTGAATATAAGATTCTCAAACTGGTTTGGCACTTCAATCATATGAAATCTGCCTGTACGAAGCCACCTGTTTATATTTTTAGCTACTGCTAATGGATCCAGTAAATGTTCAAAGACATGGCTGCTACACACTACGTCTAAACTTCCCTCAGCAAAGTTAAAATCCTCCACTCTTCCCACATGCATATTTAAGTCATAACGTTGCCTCGCAATCCGACTGTTTTCTTCGCTTGGCTCTATACCCTCGACTTCAAATCCCCTCTTTCTTGCTTCATTGAGAAACACACCTGTACACGCTCCAATTTCAAATAATCGCCCTTTAGCACCGGCTTTGATCAGCAGTTCCAATTTCTTGCGGTACTGCGTTATTCGAATCAAATCCTGCTGCCCATAGAACCCTCTATTCAATTTATAGGTCTCAACGAGGGACCCGGTTCCATGAGCATAAGCCTGCTCATAGTCAGCCAAAAGAGGACGGGGATTCAGAAACCAAAGGCCACAATCTCGGCATTTTGTTATCTGATGTGGACTTGCCAAATTCAATATTCTTGCTGCATAGGTGTCTGTTTTTAGCCGTTCCCCCTTACACAATAAACATTTTGTTAATTTTTCTACCGTAGCAACCATCCTCTAAAGTTTATTCATTTTTGACGTGTTCATCTTGTATCGTTTGATTTGCCCAGTTGATTAATAAGGACATTGATCCTGTTGTTTGCATCTCGAATTGCCTGCCAATATTCAATAGAAAATACAAAATCTGCTTGGACTCCGTCCCCGTCGGGCTCAAATCGGGATTATGCACAAATCACGACTCCTGCCGCTTTGAAACATAAGCTCCACCAGACAAATTACTTACGTTAATATCGGCTAAATTGTTCACCACCTTCTGAGCTTAGGGGTTATGTTTACAGCCTGTTTGGCGACACTGCCATGATTATAAGGTCTTTTTGGAGCAAAGCTTAGCCCAAAAAGGAGAGGATGGTTTCAGCAACGTGGTCTTTCATTTCGTCGGTCAGCTCAGGGTAAATCGGAATCGCTATAACCTCTTTACAGGCCTTTTCCGTCTCAGGGAAATCCCCCTCTTTGTAACCCAGATACCTGAAGCACTCCTGCAGGTGCATCGGCAAGGGATAATATATCTCGCAGCCGATTGTTTTTTCTCTCAGATGCGCTATCAACTCATCGCGTCTCGGCACACGAATCACATACTGATTATAAATCGTTTTACAATCGGGACTGATATAAGGTGTCTGGACAACTGTGCCCTCAAACTTTTTATTGTAATAGGCAGCGTTCTTCCTTCGTGCTTGGGACCACTTATCCAAATGGGGCAGCTTTACTAAAAGCGCCGCCGCCTGTATTGGGTCCAGCCGGAAATTTGCACCAACATATTTATAATAATACTTTGGATTCTGGCCATGATTGCGCATCATAACCAAACGATTATAAAGGCTCTCATCGTTGGTGACTATCATCCCGCCATCACCAATCCCGCCAAGGTTTTTGCTCGGGAAGAAACTAAAGCATCCGCAGGTACCAATGCTCCCGGCCTTTTTGCCTTTGTAAGTACTGCTAATTGACTGGGCGGCGTCTTCGATAACAGCCAGGCTGAACTTTCCAGCAATTTCCATTATCGGGTCCATATCCGCCATCTGACCGAATAGATGAACCGGCATAACAGCCTTGGTCTTTTTGCTGACAGCCTGTTCAATAAGTGACGGGTGTATGTTGTAAGTCCTGGGGTCGATATCCACAAATACCGGCCGTGCCCCGGTCCGAGCAATGCATCCGACAGTTGCAAAAAAAGTAAAAGGCGTCGTGATAACCTCATCACCTGCTTTTATATCGAGACTCATTAGGCTATTCAAGATGGCATCAGTACCACTCGACACCCCAACCGCAAATTTGCAGTCACTTACAGCAGCTACTTTTTCTTCAAGTTCACTTACCTTCGGACCGCCGATACATCGCTGCGATTCAAGCACCTCGGAAATCGCAGCCAAGACATCATTCTTGATTGTCGCGTATTGAGCCTTCAAATCTAAAAGCGGTACCTGCATCAATCATCCTCCTTGATTTTTGAACTCGTTATATAATTTTTTACCAACTGTCATCTCATCCGGCAAAGGCACCTCTTCATCTAAATCCAGACATTTTAAAATTCCCGGCTCAATTTCTTTATATCGAAATCCGCTCTCGGCACAAATCATAATACCATCAGCGTCTTCATTTTTGAGCGGGATACCATGCCTGCTCATCCAGCCAATCCGTTTAGCTGGTACACCGGTCATCAGTGCGTAATCCGGAACATCTTTTGTTACCACAGCGCCTGCCGCAATAAAACAATACCGCCCTAACTCAATACCGCAGACAATAGTCGCATTAGCACCCACGGTAGTTCCGCGACGGAATATTGTTTTCTCATAAAGACTATGCCGCACCACCTGCGAGCGAGGATTGGTAACATTAGTCAAAACACAGCTTGGCCCAAGAAATACATCATCCTCAAGAACACATCCTGTGTACACCGCCACGTTATTCTGTATCTTGACATTGTTGCCAATCTCTACGTCGCTGGCAATCAGAACGTTTTGGCCCAGAATGCAATTCTCACCGATTTTTACATTCTTCATCACATGCGAAAAATGCCATATCTTCGTTCCTTTGCCGATTTGGCAGGGCTCATCGACATAAGCCGATTCATGAACAAAATAGTCTTTGTCTTTAACCATTAGAAATCCTGCGGATTGACGGGCTGGCCGTTATTTTTGAGCGATTCCTGTCCCGCTTCCAGGACACGAACCACTCTCAATCCGTCCGCCCCGTCACTGCGAACTGGTGTTCCATCAAGAACAGAGTCAATAAAATGCCTGCACTCTCTGGCCAGCGGCTCACCTCCGGCTATCTTGGGTATCACAATGTCACCGAACCGAAGCGATATCACTTCGGAATAGCTGGTGCTGATATCCTGCTTCACAGCCGCTGCCTTGTCGTAGATTCGCAGCTTCTCGGTTGCTTCCATATCATCGAAGGTAACCATTTTTTCGGAACCCACAACTGTCATTTTTCTTATTTTATGCGGGTCCATCCAGCTGCAGTGAATATTGGCCACCTTGCCATCCGCAAACTTAATCGTGGCAAATACCACGTCTTCAATGCCTTTTTGAAGAAAACACTGGCCGTGAGCTGAGATATAAACCGGCTCAGAGTCCAGAAGATAACATATCACTGAAACATCGTGCGGCGCCAGCGACCACCATGCATTTTCATTTTGCCGCACGACTCCAAGATTCACCCGCTGGGTATACATGTAATAAGGCTGTCCCAGATGCCCTTTATCAATCATCTCTTTTATGCGAGTAACAGCCGGATGATATTCAAGCAGATGCCCCACCATGAGTTTGAGCTTTTTTTCTTTGGAAAGTTCAAGCAGCACCTTGGCGTCTTTAGCTTTGAGAGTTATAGGTTTCTCCACATAGGTATGTTTGCCGGCCTTAAGACACTTTTGAGCAATTTCAAAATGTCTCGGGACATCTGTCGCAACCACAACAGCATCAATCTCGTCATCACCGAGCATATCATCGATTTTAGTCGTAGTCTCGATAAAGGGAAAATTAACCTTCTGAGTTGCCAATAATTTCTCATCCAGGTCACAAACATATTTGAGCAGGCACCTTGATGCTGTGGCATAATTGCGAATAAGGTTTTTGCCCCAGTTGCTTGCCCCCACTACCGCTACGTTCAGTACGTCATCACTCATATTTTCTTCCCTGTGTCAAGTTCGACAACCTTCCATAACAAACCATGAGGTACAAAATTATACTGTTTCGACAGAAACTTCGGATGATAGCCTTCCTGCATAGAAGTAACATACAAAACCGACTTCGCCACAAGGTCGGCTGCGGATGTCTCATCTAAAGGTTCTGCTACTTTGCTGCAATCGTAGTCGGAAACAATTTTCACATCCGGGCGTTTGCCCTTTACCTCCTGAACATATAAAAAAGCATGAACATCAGTCGTATATGCGTAAACAACTGCGTTTTGCTCCACATTTCCCAAAGCCTCACTTGCGAATCGCTCTGCGCCGCGGTACCCCGTCTTCCATGGCTGCAACCAATAAGTATACTCATCTCGATAGGGCCTTTGCCTGTGCTGCGCCAGAGGTTTATAGTACTTTCTCGCAAAGGCTGGTGTAACAAAATAGCTCGCCACAGGCAGCAACGCAAAGACCGCCAGAACGACAACAAGTTTCTCGCTCGGGATTCTTGTCATAAGCCTGTCCGCGCCCAATCCTATCATAACTGCCGCAAGGCAGTAAAAGGGTAAAAAGAACGCATGTCTGTCCGGTACGGTGTACCTGAATGCAAATGCAAAATACAACACCAGCAATGCAGAAATAATATTTGCAAAACTGCGACTGGGAGCTTTGTTCCAAAGAACCCACACACCTACAAACAGAAGTAATAAATTCGGCGTCGGAAAGTTCAGCAAAATAAACACAATGTTCTCAAAGATAATCTTCATTGACACAGAAGCATTGAGAACACTCCCCTGCCATCCATTGCCAAACAGTGCCGAGTTCAACGTAGCTGTCAAGTCGCCGGATTGAACGATACCTTTTATCACAAGCCATTCATAAGGGCCGGCCCCTGCAATCCAAAGCAGTATAAAGATACAGACATGCAAAACTCGTATCTGCTTGCGAAATAGCAGAAATAGCAGAAAAACCGCGTAACAGGCCAGCGGAAAAACTCCCCAAAGATGATTGGCAATAGACAAGCCGTTTAGCAAACCCAACAAGCATAAATATCCCACCCGCTTAGTCCGAACGTATTGCAATAAAACCAGAAGTTCAGTGAATAGCTGAGCTGCATACAATGTATATACCTCTGCCAGCACTGCGTTTTGCCAGAATGTCCAGGACACCGCCAAGCTGACAGTCGCTATCACCGCCGGCCAAACCCTCCCAAGCCAAAGACGCAAAAGTAAATATAAGTTGGCCACAGCTATAGCTGCAAATATCGCCGACAGCAGGTTAATCCGCCAGGCCATTTCGCCCAACGGCACCAGCTTGGCCAATATACCAACCATTATGTAAAGCGGGTGGGCCAGTGCGATACCGAGATTGCCTTCGAGGTCGTTATGCCATATCCGGTAAACAAAAAGCCCACTGTCCTGCCACAAAACGGTCGGTGCACACGTACTGACATACAAAACACCCGCCAGAAGCAGCACTATAAAATACTGTACGCGGATTTTAGCTAACAAATTGGGCCCAATCTTAAAACTGATAGCAAACGTTGTTGATTATTAAAATAAACAGTCTATAATTCCGATACAACAAAAGTCATGGAGCTTGAAAATGGCCGAAGATACCAATCAGAACACGAATTCCTCTCAGCGAAGCCAACTGCCCAAATCAAAACCCAAGAATCGAACTTTGCTGATAATTGTGCTTGTCTTTGCCGCATTCTGGACAGTGGTTTTACTTACGCAGAAAAAGGAATCCATAAACTGGGTCGAGGATTATGAGGCCGGCGTTGAACTCGCTGAACAAGAGAACAAGCCTTTACTTCTGGTCTTCTATAAACCGAATGCACCAATGTACAACGACGCGGCCAATAACACGTACAACAACCCACAGGTAAAAGAATATGTGGAATCAAACTTCGTTCCGATTCTCATAAATGTTGTAGATCGCCCCGACCTGGCCAAAAAATTCAGGATAGATTACTGCCCGACTCACTATGTCAAGGGTCCCGACAATGATACTCTTTTCGGCCCCCGATTAGGCTGGGACCCACCTGACTTGTTCATAACAGAAATGCAAAACCTTCTTGACCAACTCAACAAAAGCAGAAAGTAGACTCGTACAGAGCTTCGTTCAATTATAGCCTTTTTGCCAGGTTCTGCCTGTACCATTCGATGGTATTCTTCAATCCCACATCGAAAGGTGTTTTTGCCTCAAAACCAAAAAGCTTTTTAGCCCTCGATGTATCAAGGCATCGCCGAGGCTGACCATCAGGCTTTGATGTATCCCAACGAATCTCACCTTCGAATCCCGTCAGCTTGACAATCTTCTCAACCAAATCTTTGATTTTTATTTCAAAGCCGGCGCCGACATTAACCGGTTCCGGCCCATTGTACAGTTCAGTTGCCAGCAGTATCCCCTCAGCTGCATCGGCAGCATATATAAATTCACGCGATGCGTTTCCGGTCCCCCAACATTCGATAAAGTCGGTGCCTGATTCGATAGCATCAACACACTTTTTTATAATAGCTGGTATCACATGGCTGCTTTTAGGGTTGAAGTTGTCACCCGGACCGTAGAGATTAACCGGCAACAGGAATATCGAATTGAATCCATATTCAGCCCTGTAAGCCTGCGACTGAACCAGCAGCATCTTCTTAGCCAGACCATACGGCGCGTTCGTCTCTTCGGGATAGCCGTTCCAGATATCGTCCTCTTTGAACGGCACAGGTGTGAACTTCGGATAGGCACAAATCGTACCTATAGCCACAAACTTCTCGATTCCACGCAGGCGCCCTTCTTCTATCAGTTGAACTCCCATCATCAGATTCTTATAGAAAAACTCGCCCGGATGCTCAAGATTAGCGCCTATACCCCCCACTACTGCTGCAAGATGAATAACAATATCCGGCTTCATATCGTCATACATACGCCGGACATCCTCCATCTTCACCAGGTCATAGTCCTCAATTTTTGGGACAAGAATATTCTCGCACCCTCTTTTGCGAAGACCTTCGATGACATAACTGCCAAGAAAACCGTCGCCCCCTGTAACTACAATACGCCTTTTCCTGAAAAAATCGCTCACGATTTCCTCTCCTTATTTTCCTTCAATATTTTTTCGTCCTCCGCGATTTTCATATCGGCATCGGTCATTATCCTGGCGAGTTCTTTGAATTTCACTTTCGGTTCCCAGCCGAGAATCTTCTTAGCCTTGCCGGCATCGCCCAGAAGCACATCCACCTCGGTCGGTCTCATGTAGCGCTCATCGACCTCCATATACTGCTGCCAATCCAAAT
>CAZNXD010000042.1:0-6791 GCA_964576935.1 uncultured Pirellulales bacterium
CTATTATCCCGTGGTTGATAGTGACAACAGGCTCGTAGGCGGCATTACTCTGGATGGCATCCGAAACACATTTAACACACAGGAGTTGACTGACTGGCTGGTTGCTCTCGATTTGGCCGAAGATGTCGTTACCAAAATCACGCCTCAGATGCCATTGGCGGATGCCTTGGCCACCGCGCGAAAGCTATATCTGCAGCATATTCCAGTGGTTTCTTCGGAGCAGGAAAACCTTTTTGTCGGAGTTCTGGACCTTCAAGCTGTTCAACGTGCATTAAGCGCTGAAGTCTTGTCACGACAGCAAAAGGCTGATACTATGGGCCATATCGAGACTGCTTAAGCTCAAGCAGAGACTTTGCATTTTAAGAACTCGTTATGGCAGAAATCCTTTTAAGCTCAGCAAGCGAAGGCTTCGGGCACATTAACCCGGTGCTTCTTTTCGGCATTATCATTCTCGGCGGCACATTCGGCGCTCGCCTTTTTCAGAGATTGCATATCCCCCAGGTGGTCGGCTGTATCGTTATCGGCATACTTCTGGGCGATGTGTTTGGTGTGATATCGCCAAGCCAGATTGAGCAGCTCAGGCCTTTTACCATGTTCGCTCTGGGCATCATCGGCTTTATGATAGGCAGTGAGCTTCGTGGCGATGTCTTCAAAAAGTACGGCAGGCAGTTTTTTATAATCCTCTTTTCGCAGGGACTTGGAGCTTTTTTCTTTGTGACCGCCGGAACCGCGATTCTTGCCTGGCTGATTTACGGCCAGGTTCGGCTGGCTATCGCGATGGGCCTGGTTCTCGGTGCCATTGCATCAGCCACGGCCCCGGCCGCTACAGTCAACGTCTTATGGGAATTCAAGACCAGAGGCCCACTCACCGCCGCCGTTCTTGCAATAGTCGCGCTCGATGACGCACTTGCTCTTTTGCTTTATAGAGGCGCCGCTACCGGAGCTAAGGCCCTTATTGGAACCGGTCACGAGTCTGTTCTGCACGCAACGAGTCTTTTACTTGGTGAGATAGTCGGCGCAATACTGCTCGGTTTTCTGGCGGGCGTATCGCTGTACTTTCTGCTTAAATTTGTCAGAGCGGACGATAAGATACTTCAATTCTCCATCTCATCACTTTTAATTGTTGTGGGCATATCGATTATTCCCGATATCGATCCTATTCTGCCTGCCATGACCTTCGGCATCACTATAGCTAATCTCTCACCTCGCCAGAGTAAGAGCACCTTCAGCCTAATCGAGCGATTCTCGCCGCCGCTATACACAGCGTTCTTCGTCCTGGCAGGTGCTCATATGGAATTTGGAAACATAACGGCTGTGATGTTGGCCATGATAGCGGTTTACCTGTTATGCCGAGCAGCGGGTAAAATCATGGGTAGCTGGTTCGGTGCTCGATACTCAGGCGCCGCCGCAACTGTTCGAAAATACCTCGGCATTTGCCTTTTGCCTCAGGCCGGAGTCGCAATCGGCCTGGCTATTCTGGCCAGCCAGCAATTTGGAGCTCAGTTCAACCATATGGTTATTATGATCGTTATGACCGGCACTTTTTTCATGGAAATATTCGGGCCGATGATGGTCAAGGTCGGCGTCAAAAAGGCTGGCGAAGTCGGCCTTAACATCACCGAGGAAGACCTCATCAAGACTTACACCGTTAGAGACGTTATGGATACCGAGCCGACTACTATCTCTCAGGATATACCATTGCAGCAAATCCTTGAGGTTTTCAGCAGAACCGATTTGGTGTATTATCCTATCATCGACAATAAAAAACGAATAGTCGGCGCCATCACCATTGCCGGAATAAAGGAAATGTTCGCCAATCAGGACGTAGCCGGCTGGCTTCTGGCCTGTGACGTAGCTGAACCGGTTCTCGATAAAACCACTGCCCATCAGCCGCTCGAAGAGGTATTCGAGCATATGAGAAGATACGATTTGGAGAACCTCGTTGTGGTTGTTTCTGATAGCGACGACCGGCTGGTAGGAATGCTCGACTACCGCAAAGCTATGCGTAAAATAAGCACCGAGGTGCTGCACCGTCGACGCCAGGCCGATGGGATAGCCTTGGCGACCGGCTAAAAGCCTGTTAAAAACTGCGGACTATGATGACGAATGTGGGCAAGGATAAGTGAAACTATTCTCATTTCCAAAAAGCCGAAGACTGCGAACCAACCAACAGTTCAGAGCTGTCATAACTCACAAGGCCTATGTTACTAACAATCTGCTCAAAGTCTCTGCTGCACCTAACGATTTGAGTTTCCCGCGTCTTGGCGTCTCGCTTGCCAGGGCGGTTGGCCCGGCTGTTGTGCGGAACCGGCTCAAAAGGCTTTTAAAAGAGGCCTTCAGGTTGAATCAGAAAGCTATCCCAACAGGATTTGATTATGTGGTAACTTTCCGCTATAACTGGTGGATAAATATAGCTGGGGCCGAAAACCCCAAACCGGCGGCCAAAAAGCTAAGACTTCAGCAGATTGCAGATTCCCTTATCAGCCTTGCAGAAGCTGCGGCCAAAAAGGCACGCTGAATTTTCAATAATTTTGAGGACTGGAACCTGACTGCTAAAGAACAAAAACAGCTGCTTGCAATAGGACCGGCCGCAAAAAAGGCTGGCGTTTCCAGGCAATCTTTGCAATATTATCTCATGATTGGCTTGCTGGAACCCACTGAGCTGACCGATACCGGAAGAAGACTCTTTGACCAGAAGGCTATTGACCGAGTCAAGCTTATAAAAAAGCTCAATCAAAGCGGTTATCCGTTGCGGGCCATAAGGGAGCTGTTTTTAGAGGGCAGAACGAGTTGGAAAGGGTCCGAAAGTGAGTGACTACGAAACCACGCAGCACCGTCGAAATATCACCGTAGGCATATTTGTCTTCATCGCGCTTTGTTCGCTGGTCTGGCTGATATTCATGTTCAACGAGCTCCCCGGCACCGTAACAACGGTACGTTCCTTCCAGATTTTCGTTCAGTTTCCCAGTGCTCAGGGTGTACAGGAAGACACTCCCGTGCAGTTCTGCGGCTATCAAGTTGGCCGTGTCACTGACATCATGCCTCCCGAAAGGCGCCTCGACAAAAATACCGGAAAGACATTTCATCAGACCATGTGTGTTCTGAGCATTGACAGAAAGTACAAAACTATCCCGTCAAACTCTAATATCAAGGTAATAACACGCGGCCTGGGCAGCAGCTACATTGAGATACAGATTGACCCGGATAAAGAACTCGATCCGCAGGACCCTAACCGGCCGGAAACCGTGTATCTCGTTAATAAGATGACGCTGCAGGGCTCAACGGGCATGGCTAACGAATTCTTCCCGCTTGAGAGCCAGAGGAAGCTGGATGAGCTTGCCGACGACCTCTCAACCCTCATCAATAACACCAACGAAATAATCGGTGATAAGCAGAACAAAGAAAACATAAAGAAGATGCTCGCCAATCTTACCGACGCTTCTGAACGCGCCACCGAAGCCCTGGAGGATTTCCAGAAATTCACTATTGCCGGTACTGAAACGGGCGAAGAGTTGACCAAGACCGTTGCCGAGTTACGGTTGTTAATCGAAAAAGTAAATTCCGGTGACGGAACAGCAGGTATGCTTGTAAACGACGGCCGGCTTTATGAAAATTTGCTTGAAAATACAGAGCAGCTTCAGGTTCTTATCGATGATATAAGGAACTTCGTTGCTGAATACCGCGCAAACGGCATCAAAGTAAAACTGTAATCAAAACGCTACTGACTATTCAATAGTCAATATTAAATATTAAATTAAAAATACCCCCAAGGGGACTCGAACCCCTGTCACATGGATGAGAACCATGTATCCTAGGCCTCTAGACGATGGGGGCATTTTCGTCGCACGTGACCCGTCGCTCGTACCTCGTTCACGAATCACGAAAATAGCGGCGGAAGGATTCGAACCTTCGACCCTGGGCTTATGAATCCCATGCTCTAACCAGCTGAGCTACGCCGCCTTTGCAAGAGGCAATTTACAAAATCACTATCTGCTTTGCAAGCATATTTGCCTTGTCTCGATGAGTCAAAACTCTTGAGTTTGTGACCGCCTGGGGGTATAACAACGAACCATGACCAAGGAAGAACTGCTCAATCAGCTAAATCACACAAAGAACAATTACATCCTGGGCCTGGCTGCGTTTTCTGTATTCAACTCAGGCCAGGCTATTCCGCTTCTCGAACATCACGCGGCGGCCTTCGGAGACTATAGTGTAACCTTTGACCAGGTTGCCGAACTTTTAAGAAAAGCCACCGACCGCGGCATCGTTCTTAATGAGTTCAATAAAATGCTCATGCGAACCACAATCAAGGAGTCCTTCGAGCACATCAAAGAATACTGCCAGGATACGAATCAATTTCCTTTACTCAAATCCGAGCCGTGGTACGAGTTTGCCCGAATCATAAGAAACTTCCTTTCGCACAACTGCCGGTTCATCTTTAACAAATACGACCGAGAAAGACTGCCCATCAAATGGAAAGATTTTGAAATCACGGAAGATTTGCACGGCGGCGGTTTGGGCGAGAAGGTCTTCGGCAATGTCGAGACGTGGGAACTCTTTAAGCGGTTCGAAGACTTTGTTCAGCATAAGCTAAACTGACATTTCCCGCAGCCTTACCGCACAAATCCGGTAATTAGTCCAAATTCTGTTGCCTCGACAGGTCAAAATCTGTATAAATGCCTCTTTGGGTTGTTGACTCAAAGTGCGGCAGGGTGATTCGTACCCTAAAACCGCTGTTTCGAGCCAAATCCAACAAGTCAATTTTACCGTAATTTTTACAAGGCAGGAGAATATCATGACTCGCAAAATGGTCCCTATGGACGGAAACGCAGCAGTATCACACGTCGCTCACGCTACGAATGAGGTTATCGCCATTTATCCTATTACTCCCAGTTCAGCCATGGGTGAAGTAGCCGATGCAAAAAGTGCAGCAGGCCAGACCAATATCTGGGGTACGATACCATCGGTAACGGAGATGCAGTCCGAAGCAGGAGCAGCAGGCGCTGTACACGGCGCTCTTGCAACCGGCGCTTTAACGACGACTTTCACCGCATCGCAGGGCTTGCTGCTGATGATTCCCAATATGTACAAAATTGCCGGCGAACTGTTGCCCACCGTTTTTCACATCTCGGCACGTTCAATTGCCTGCCAGGCCCTTTCAATCTTCGGCGACCATTCCGACGTGATGGCCTGTCGCCAAACCGGCTTTGGAATGCTCTGTTCAGGCAGCATACAGGAAATTATGGACTTTTCCCTGATTGCTCAGCAATCCACTTTGGCTTCGCGGGTACCGTTTTTGCATTTCTTCGACGGCTTCAGGTCCAGCCATGAAGTACAGAAAGTAGAAGAGCTCACCTACGATGACATGAGGCAGATGATAGACGACAAGCTTATCGCCGAAGTTCGCCAGCGGGCTCTTAGTCCCGACCATCCTATGATTAGCGGTACCGCTCAGAATCCCGACGTTTATTTCCAGGGCAGAGAAGCCGTTAATAAGTATTACCTGGCTGCGCCTGAAATCGTCCAGCAGACAATGGACAAGTTCGCCAAAGTCGTCGGCCGCAGTTATAAGCTATTCGATTACGTCGGCGCCGCCGACGCCGAGAAAATCATAATCATGATGGGCTCCGGTGCCGAAACTGCTCACGAAACTGTCGAGCATCTTAACTCTAAGGGCGAAAAGGTCGGCTTGATTAAAGTCCGTCTGTACAGGCCATTTAGCACGAAGCATTTCATCGCGGCTCTTCCGGCCAGCGTGAAAAAGATTGCTGTCCTCGACAGAACTAAAGAGCCCGGCTCTATCGGCGAGCCGCTTTATCTTGATGTGCGAACTGCTATCGGCGAAGCCATGGCGGCGGGCCAGAGTAGTTTTGATACGTATCCTGTTACGGTAGGGGGTCGCTATGGTCTCGGTTCGAAAGAATTCACACCAGCGATGGTCAAGGCCGTATTCGATAATCTCGATGCCGCTCAGCCCAAGAGTTCTTTCACAGTAGGCATCACCGATGATGTCGCTAATACCAGCATTGAGATGGACAAGTCATTCCACCTACCCGACGAAGGCTGCTACTCTGCCATGTTCTGGGGACTCGGCTCGGATGGAACTGTCGGCGCCAACAAAAACTCAATTAAAATTATCGGTGAGCAGACCGATAATTATGCCCAGGGCTATTTTGTTTACGATTCCAAAAAGGCCGGAGCTGTCACTGTCTCACACCTGCGTTTCGGTAAGAAGCTGATTCGTCGGCCGTACCTTGTCGCCAAGGGCGATTTTGTCGCCTGTCATAATCCGAGCTTCCTCGAAAAATATGATATACTCTCCACGGCTAAAGAAGGCGGAACCTTCCTGCTGACCAGCAGCCACGGACCCGAAGATGTCTGGGATACATTGCCTCAGGAAGTACAAAAGCAACTCATAGACAAGAAATTGAAATTCTACGTCATTGATGCTATCAGCCTTGCTCAGGAGCTTGGCCTGGGCGCTCGCATCAACGTTATTATGCAAACCGCCTTTTTCAAGATTAGTAATGTCATGCCGCTTGACACCGCTGTCAAAGCTATTAAAGACGCCATTAAGAAAACATACGGCAAGAAAGGCGAGAAAATTGTGCAGATGAACAACGCCGCAGTTGACGGCGCACTCGATAGACTCTTTGAGGTAAAAGTGCCCGACAAAGTAACCAGTACCAAAAAGATGCCTCCGGTAGTGCCTGATGATGCACCTGATTTTGTAAAATCGGTTACAGCAGAATTGATGGCTCGCCGCGGCGACGACCTGCCTGTCAGCAAGA
>CAZNXD010000042.1:6801-10590 GCA_964576935.1 uncultured Pirellulales bacterium
TCGACGGCAAGTTTCCCACCGACACTACCAAATTTGAAAAACGTAATATCGCTGTCAATATTCCCGAATGGGATCCCGACTTGTGCATTCAATGCGGCCGATGCTCATTAGTCTGTCCGCATGGTACTATAAGAATAAAAGCTTACGAACCCGGCTATGTTGAAAAAGCACCGGCAACGTTCAAAAGCGTTGATGCCAAAGGCAAAGATTTCGCCGGCATGAAGTTTACGGTTCAGGTGGCGCCTGAAGATTGCACCGGCTGTGCCGCATGTGTTGTCAATTGCCCTGCGCAGGAAAAAGACGAAAACAAACAACCTACCGGACGCCGTGCCATCAACATGGTCCCACAAGAGCCAATTCGCGACACCGAACGAAAGAACTATGATTACTTCCTCTCGATTCCCAATACCGACCGCAAGCTCTTCAATCCAGCGACGGTGAAAGGAAGTCAGTTAATCGCACCTCTCTTTAAATACTCCGGCGCTTGTGGCGGCTGTGGTGAGACCGCTTATGTTAAGCTGATGACCCAGTTGTTCGGCGACCGAACTTTCATAGGCAACGCAACCGGCTGTTCTTCTATTTATGGCGGCAACCTGCCCACCACACCATACGGCAAGCGTGAAGACGGCAGGGGACCTACATGGAGCAATAGTCTCTTCGAGGACACCGCGGAATTTGCTATGGGCATGCGCCTTACAATCGACAAATTCAGAGAGTATGCGTTGGAGCTGCTGCTAAGGGCGGTTGAGTCCGGCTGTGTTGATAAGAATCTTGCCGATGAAATCGCTGCTGCTTGTCGGATGAATGACCCGTCTCAGCAAGCTATCGAACAACAAAGGCAGCGTGTCGAAAAATTAAAAGAGCAATGCAGGCAAAGTCATATCACGGACACCGAACGGTTACTTTGTATCGCTGATTATCTTGTTCGCAAGAGTGTTTGGGGACTTGGCGGTGACGGCTGGGCTTACGACATTGGTTATGGTGGCCTTGACCATGTGCTGGCAAGTGGCGTCGATATTAATCTGCTTGTACTCGATACAGAGGTTTACTCGAACACCGGCGGACAGATGTCAAAGTCAACGCCAATCGGCGCGGTAGCAAAATTCGCCGCAGGCGGTAAATCTCGACCCAAAAAAGACCTCGGAATGCTTGCTATGACCTACAGTAATATTTACGTTGCAAAAATTGCAATAGGCGCAAATCCGAATCAGGCGGTTAAAGCTTTTGTCGAAGCCGAATCTTATCCGGGGCCGTCGCTGATTATCGCTTACGCGCATTGCATAGCTCATGGTATTAACATGACCAATGGTTATCAGCAGCAACAAAAGGCTGTTAATTGTGGTCACTGGCCGCTCTACAGATTCGACCCGCGCCTGAAAGAGCAGGACAAGAACCCGTTGCAAATGGATTCCAAGCCGCCGTCGATTGACCTTGAGGAATACATCTATGGCGAGAACCGTTTCCGCAGTTTGCAGAAATCAAAACCGGAAGCTGCAGCGCAGCTACTTGCATATGCCAAGCGCGAGGTAGCCGACAGGTCTCGGCTCATGCAGCAATTGGCTGACTTGCAATGTGACCAGAAATAACAAAGTTCCTAAACCAGTAAAGATTGACTATGCCGGGAAGGAGCGATACGACATTTTAAAGACACAAATTTCATGGGTCCGGACATTTGAACCGGACCCATAAAAATCTCCCAGGGAGGGGGTATTTAATCAGGTTTTTCGTTTGTTTTTATGGCCGTTACCTGTACTGACAAGGTGGTATTTATCGGCCTCGAAAATACCTTATACACCGAACAAATTGCCTCCGGCGACAGTATAGTAACAAAGTTGCTTGGCCGAGGTTGATTATTTATTAGCAGTACGGGGGTTGTGTCTGTTTAACAGACACAGCTTAACTGCTTATATAAACAGCGGTTGTGAAGGTTAGAGGAGGCGTTTGTCTCAATGGGGGCCTTCGGTAGCAACATCGATTCAAACGGATACGCCCGGCAGGATACGGGCAAGTCAATCAGGGAATGATTTTAGCTTATGGTGTTGGCTATTAAGGACTTAATAAAGTTAAGCTCATATGGACGCGAACCGATAAAAATCAACGGATATTGTGCAAATAGAGCCCGTAAGGGGCGTTTTTTTAATAAGCGGAGGCTGTGTTTTCAAATGATGGGTAGTTGTATTCGCCGAAGGATATCGGTAGTTCAGGTTGCTGTGCTTGCGCTGACGGTTTTAGGACTTAGCGGCTGTGGAGATGAATTCTGGGACCCAACACAAATCGGCAGATTCAGACCGGTACCGGCCGTAAATGTGATTTTGGACTCACTTGGCGTTGCAGATGAAAAAGCATCCGAATGGACCGGTTCTGAAGACCCCAAACCTATCGATATAATGATTTTCGAGACCGACTATGCATTTGCTCCCGGTGATGCGATTAGGCTATCTGTCTTCGAGTTGCTCCAGGAAGGTGTAACGTATTCTGATAGTTACATTGTAACAGAGACTGGAAAGATATCTATACCGGAGATCGGGGTTATCGAAGTTGCCGGGCTCACCGAGTCGCAGCTCGAGGAGGAAATCAAGCGAATACTTTCGCCGAGTATTTTGAAAGAACCGCTGGTCACTGTCCTCTCATTAAGTTCTGAGAGACGGTCTTATTCTATTCTCGGTAATGCCGTTCCCAACGCAGGACGCTATGGCATACCGCGCTACGATTTTAGGCTCAATGATGCTTTAGCTATTGCGGGAGTAGCAGCGCAATTCAACACGAGTTACATATATGTCACCAGAGCTATGACACAGAATGAGCTTGCCTATGATAGGCAGGACCAACCGGGCAGCTTTGAGCAAACACAACCTGTCAAGATTCCTGAAAAAGAAATGCTCGATGTGATTGCACCGCAAGCGCATCTACACCGACCACAAAATAATCTGGTCATTACCTCAACTGAGATGATAAGTTCTAAAGAGCTGACAAATATTGCCGCACCGCATGGTTTTGAAAGCTCTGTCAGCATAGAATACGACCAACCGTCTAATTCCGGAACCAGTGGCAGAATAACATCTCTGGTTGAAAACGACCAGGCAGGAAGAATCGAATGGGTATTCAGAGAGGGCAAATGGGTTCCTGTACAAGTTGGACCTGCTGAACCAAAAGAGAGACCGAGTTACGAATACGTTCCGGCCGAACCGCCAACACAGCCACTCCGAAAGCAAATCCCGGCACGATTCGACTGGGAACAAATGGGAGTCGGAGCTGCACAAACCAGGGTTATTAGGATACCCTCTGACAAATTATCTGGTGGTGACCCACGTTATAATATCGTAATCAGGCCCGGTGATACAATACACGTACCGCTTGATATTATCGGTGAATTCGCTATCATGGGCAACGTTAACAGTCAGGGCTATATTAACCTTACGGGAAGGCCTATGACTCTGAAAATGGCTATTGCTGCTTCTGGAGGGCTTGGCCCTCTGGCTTGGCCGAAACGGTGTGAAGTGACCAGACGTATCGGCAAGAATAAGGAAGAAACGGTTATGGTTGACCTTGAGAAGATTGCAAAGGGATTAGAACCGGATTTCTTTATCAAACCCAACGACCTGGTAAATGTTGGAACTCACCCAACGGCCAGATGGCGAGCGGTGCTTAGGAATTCCTTTAGAGCCAGCTACGGATTTGCGTTCATCTACGACCGCAACTTTGCCGACAGGGATTTTGGAACCAGTAGACCCATACCAAGTTGGTTGTTTTAATGTGTTGTTCAAGTCATGACGGAACAAATTGCTGCCT
>CAZNXD010000043.1:0-4195 GCA_964576935.1 uncultured Pirellulales bacterium
ACCGATATGATCTGTGGCAGCATACCTCTCCCCTTATCCGTCAGTGTGACATTGATAAACCTTCTGTCTCTATCACTGCGCTCGGTCACAACAAGTCCATCTCGCTCCAAGCGCCGTACCAATGTGGTAATATCGTTCCGCCTCCTTAACGTCCGATTCGCTATCTCAGAAGGAGTCGTCTTCCCCCCGTTGGCGGCTATGGTATGCAGCACCCTGTATTTTATGAAAGAGAAGCCCGTTTCTTGACGCAGACGGAAGTCCGCATACTTAATTGCTTTATCGGCATATTTCACGAACGTCATATAGCTGCTCAGAATATTGTCGGCCTGGTATATCTCCATTAAATTCTGTGTTCCCATTTGCCACCTTTACATTCTGCCTAGGTTATCACCCAATTTCTCTCTCTTTCAGAAAGGCGTCTATATCCTCCCGCCGGAACCTCCTGTCGCCCCGGGAGCCAATGCGGTATGACTGTAGTACCCGCTGATTGCTCCAGCGCCTCACTGTGTTAATATGTACATTGAGAAAGCGAGCTACATCCCTTATCGTCAGCATACCGCCGGGGGCAGGCTTTAGTGATGCAGGGCTCCTCTTAACAATTTGCTTCGCCCGTTTGCGACTCATGCCCAGTCTGCGCCCATTCTGGCCACCCCTTGGAGCAACATAAAAAAGGTCATCGAGTTTATATCCGGGGAAGGCTTTCACCGCCCCGATAATGAATTGCTGATTGATGCCGCGCTTGCCCTGTCTGACACGGTAAAGCTGGCTTAACGTTATTCCCATGGCTCTGGCTAATTCAGATAAGCTGGAGTAACTCCCGTTGCATAGCTCGAAAACCCTAGTCTTCAGTCCATTGAGCCTCTCAGCCTCGGTGGAGCTTTGAGCAAGCGGGTAGCCGCCCATAGCAAGTAGCTCACTCTCATCCAGGCCTAGGGGCCGGGCGATCTTCCGCACAATACGGGGTGAGGGGAAGCGCTCTCCCTTCTCTATGCGGCTCAAATGAGACAAAGATACGCCTGAGGTAGCGGCCAGCTCCCGCAGACTCAGCCCCCTCGCAACTCTCTGCTGTTTTACCCTCCTACGTGACTCGTCCCTTTTATCTGCAGTCATCCTAGCTTCCATCCCGGGCAACATAGAAAAGGTCGTCGAGCTTATATCCGGGGAATGCCTTTACTGCCCCAATGATGAATTTTTGATTGATGTTACGTTTGCCTTCACGCACCCGGTAAATCTGGCTGGGGTTTATTCCCATAGCCCGGGCCAGCTCAGACAGGTTCTTGCAGTTCCCGTTGCTTAACTCAAAGACCCTTGTTTTCAGTCTCGTATTCATATAAACATAACCAACAGTCTAGTGCACCGACTCAGCTATGGCTACCGTTGCCAAAATACCAAGGATAGCAAGAGCGCTCAGGAGTTCGGCTAGACCATGCCCCCTTCTCACCGTTTCCCTGCAACTCTTTGGTTTCACCCGCCTTCTTTCTTGAAATACCTTTTCTCGCACTGCTCACAAATCCCATGGGATATCCCTGATTCACCAAGCCCAGGCTTAATATCCATCAATTTGCCGCACCAGGCACACACAACCGCTATGTCTCCCCGCTTCTGCCAATCAAGGTATACCTGGCAGCCGTAACAGTAGCCCTCCTGGCAAAAAAGGGACTTGAATGGGCACCACAAACCTTTATTATTGCCAGATATACTAAAGACTCTTTCTTCACTAGGCATATTTCCCTCGGCCTCAACTGATGTTGGCCGAAAGAGCGTTCCGAACGATTTTTAGCTCACTCTATTGTATTAAGCGGGTCGCTACATTTCTCCTTGGTTGAGAAAGCCATCGATGTCCTTCCGCCGGAACCTTCTATCACCGCGGGAGCCAATACGGTATGATTTTAATATTCCCTTTTCATTCCATCGCCTCACGGTATTAGGATGCAATCCAAGGAGCTGAGCTACATCGCTTGCTGTCAGCATAACCCTAGAGCGAAGGGGAGGCTTTTGTCGGCTCGGTTTCCCCCTGACAATTTGCCTCGCCCACTCACGAGTCATGCCCAATCTGCGCCCGATTTCGGCGTAACTCAGGTCAGCCTCCCTCAACTTAATTACCTTATCAGCTCTAGAACTCATTAGACTTAAGCTGCTCTCCTTTCGCTCCCCCTCTGGGACAACATAGAAGAGGTCATCAAGTTTATACTGGGGGAAGGCTTTTACTGCCCCGACGATGAACTTCCGGTTGATGCCGCACCTCCCCTGCCTCACCCGGTAAATGTGGGGCACCGATATTCCCATAGCTTGGGCTAACCCAGACAGGTTTCTATACTTCCCATTGGATAACTCAAAAACCCTTGTTTTTAGTTGCATAGCACCTCAGTTTCTCTGGCAGCGCCTGCCCCACAAAATATTCCTCTTTCCTGTTCTCAAATTCAGGCAACCATAGTTTAGTGTCAGCGTGCTTCCGCCGCCCAAAAAATTATCGTCCCGCTCCCACCAACCCCGTTGTAACTCTCAGGAACAGCTAGCGTGACATCAATCTCTCGATAGCCGTCCCTTTCTATAGTGGCATTGAATAGGTCCCACGGTTCACCGTTGAGCTTTAGTCCTTCCGCATAGGGGCCGGTAACACAGCAGGCAACTGACAAGTTCCAGGCGCCGTTGTTGGTTATGGTCACCGTGTGCGGCCCGCCTGTTTCGAAATCTATGCTGCCGGGCTCAACCGTAAATTCTATTGCCGGTAAGATGTCGGCCCCCAGGCTTACCTCTTCACTAACTGATTGGGCGGCGGCAGTATAGTTATAGCTGACCAGTCCGGCTGCCGCAGCCAGAATGAGGCTGAAAACAATTATCGCAACCTTATTCACTCCAAGCCTGACAATTCTTGCGCGAAGATGATTTGTTCCTTGTTCACAGCTATAAAGCTCACCCAGGTGCCATTCTGGCCATTCTCGCCTCCCGCAGGGTATATGTTGACATCTGTTAGCGGCAGGAACCTCGGTGTCCAGTTCAGCAGGTCCCGCAGGGACTGGTTTTTGGCGTAGTGCATCTGGCCGGTCAGGGTAAAGAGTGTCGTGAGGAGCTTTACTGGTGCAGATAGCTTGTCCACATAGGGATACTGTCTCCGCGCAACCTCTTCACCAAGCCCCTTGGTCTCCTCACCATAAACTTCCTTTAGAAACAGGATCTTAGCCTTGTTAAGGTAGACGTTTTGGGCTGTAACTTCACTTCTTTCGTCTAAAGAACTTATTCTGGCTTCTGTGAGTGTCAGGAATCCCTCTTCTACATGTAGTTCGCTATGGGGAACGCCATTGAGGAAGTCCAGAAGCCTTCGACGAGGAGGAATGTCAATATATCCAGTGCAAACTGTACACACGGGGTCGGCCATATATGTTTTCACCTCTACCCGTTTCACACCTAGTGCCAAATCTCGAACTCTAGGTGCTTCTTCCACTATCTCACCCCCTTTTGAAAAACCTTCTCTTACGCCTTTCGCCTTCTAACCAGGAAGAATATGAGCAACCCCACGACTACTACCACCGCGGCTATAATTCCGCCAATAAGGGGCCAGCTAATAGGCGCCTTGACAGGTGGAACTTCCTCTGGTGGTGGCGTTACCTCCTCTGGTGGTGGTGTCACCTCTTCAGGCGGTGGCGTTACCTCTGTTGGTGGCGGCGTCACCTCCTCCGGGACTTCCTCCTCTGTGGTGAAGGTGTATTCATCGGATATTGCTAGATTACCTGCATCGTCCTCCGACATGGCTTGATAGTGATAGGTAGTTCCCGGAGTTAAACCAGTCAGTTGAACATGATGCTCGGTAACGTATGTCTCATCCAGGGGCGATAACATGCTGGGGCTGGTCCAATATTCCACCTGGCTGTCGCTCTTTTCATTTGTCCCCCAGCAGATATCGGCAGTAGTCTCAGTAACCCCCTCAGGACAAAGCGAGACATTTGAAATCCTGGGGGCAGTATTGTCCCCACCGCCTCCACCACCCCCCCCACCTCCCCCACCACTTGGGTGAGTTATAGACGCTGATAAGTTAAGCTCTGTAACTTCGCCACTATGCCACTCAGCGGTTTGATCGGTGGATTCACCGTCCACATAGAAGGTTATGGTGGCTCCCTCTTCAATATCGCCTTGAACCACTAGCTTGGGGTCTAAACCACCCGGCCCGCCATAGTAACCAGCATCAGTGACTGTTATC
>CAZNXD010000043.1:4205-10471 GCA_964576935.1 uncultured Pirellulales bacterium
CTCGATATCTGTTATCACGCCTTCAACCCAAGCTTCTACCTCAGTGCCCACCGGGGCCGGCTCATCATTTATCTCCACTGCTCCGTAGAAGGCATGAGGCAAAGGAGGCACATCTGCCGCAGCCGGGGTGCCAAAAAGAGCCATCAATAGGCAGAACCCAGCCAACAAAGGCACTATTCTTTTCATGAGTCACCTCTTTTCGGAGCGAGGGGGATTATACCCCCCCGCTCTTAATTTTGCCTTTTGCCCTATTGTATTGGAGTGGTACTGGAGCCAAACAAGGTGTCAGCATTTTCCATAACTACCCAGTAACCTTTGAAAGGAAGCAAGTCCTGTATTGGACCGCCAAAGGCATAAGCCCACCCCGGCTGGTTATGTTCAGGGCTAACCACTATGGTATAGCCTGTAAGCGCACCTGCTTCTTTAATGCTTATCAAAGCCTGATCCAGTGGCATGTCAGGGAAATGGCCACTCTCTTCTAATGCGGGGGCGGGACCAATCAGGTTAAGCCCCGCCTGAAGCTGGCGGCTGGGCGGCCATGAAAGCTCCCCGGAGGGGATGAACTCAGCGGTAGCTGAAGCACCCGAGCTGACCTTCACGTAGGTCGCCTCCAGGGGCACGAACTGATAACCGGTAGCAACCAGAGACCAATTCTCGCCGTCCCAGCTGTAGGAGACCTCTATGTTAGCCAGCGATGTGGCGTCGAAAACTTGCTCCACAGCATCGCTATCCGCATCCAGCAATATCGGTGTCGATAGCAGGTTCCAGCCAGCCGGCAGGGTAACAACGCCGATGGTAGTTGGTGGTAACGCGAATACCAGAATTGGGTCGGCACAGTCCATGGTAACCTCTATGGTGGTACCGACTACTGTTATCTCCAACAGGGTCCAAGTGCCATCATCGGTTACCTTGTAAACCCTTATATCACTGGCATTGTCGACATCAGTGAATGTCAGGGTGAAGCTTCCTGTTCCGGCTGGCGCCACTAGATAGGCATCTTGAGGGTCTAGGCCCGCCGGCATTTCGGTGACATCAAGGTCTGCTACAGGTTCAACCGTGACGGTGATAGTTTCTACCCCCGGGTCCACTTGGGTTACACTGACGTTTTCGGGGGCACTAACCTGTGCGAAGTTAGCCGTAATGCTCTTAGCGGAGTCCATGGTGATGGTAGTTGAGGCGGCACTGTCATCAGCTACGGTGTCGACATCGCCACTCCACCCGCTAAAGATGTAACCTTCCTCAGGCACTGCCACAAGGTTTACGACCGTGCCTGTATTATAGGTGAAAGTGTCCTCACCGGGGTCGGTTACAGAGCCACCAGCGCCGCTAGCTACCGTCAGGTCATAGGTAACCACTGCCGTAAAGGTAGCCGTAACCGTCTTGTCCTGGTCCAGGGTCAGGGTTGTTTCCGCTGAGGTGGGGTCGGCTATCTCGGCCATATCAGTAGTTGTCCAGCCGGCAAACTCCCAGCCGGAGGCCGTGATGGTGGCGGTAATAGTCATGTCCCCCTCAGGATAAGTATCTGACTCAGGGGTTACCGTCCCTGTCCCTACCACTACCATGGTCAGGGTGTGGGTAGCGAGGCTAGCGAAGGTGGCACTAATGGTATGGTCGGTAGTTACATTCACAAAGAGGGGGCTACTAACCGCACCTACCGAGGCGCCGTCAACCAGGACATCGGCTATCTCGTAGCCGGCATCCGGGGTGATGGCGAAGGTTTGGTCATCGCCATAGTCAACCACCACATCGCCCGAGGGCTCAATTGTGCCGCCTGCACCCGCCGTAGCGCTGATGGTGAAGGTTACCGCGACAGTAGTGAAGCTCCACGAGATTTCCGCACTGAGATTACCAGCCAGGTCTTCAACTGCTCCAGCCGGGATAGTTACCGTATAGCTGGTGGCTATGGCAAAGGCGTCATGGGCAATGGTGATAGTATCAGCCACCTCATCTAAGGTAGCCAAAACCCCAGTTGCCCCGGTGATGGTTATCCCTGACGAGTCAAACGCGGTCACATCCTCGTCAAAGGTAGCACTGACCACGACATCTATGGTCGCGGTGGCATCAGCCTCAGGCGAGGTGACGGCAGTTGGTGCCTCAGTATCCACGGTGAAGTCATCACTGGCATAGTCTGCCTCGGCGGTGGTATTGGTAGCAGCATCAGTAGCCCTGACATATACAGTACAAGCCCCATCTTCTAGCTCAGCGGTGGTAAAGGTATAGTCCTCGCTAAGGCTGTCAAGGGTGCCATCACTGGCATCGGCTAGTGTCCAGTCCCCACTATCGACCTTATACTCCACCGAGCTGATATTGCTCTCGGTATCCGTAGCTGTGCCGGTAAAGGTTGGAGTATTGACGTTGGTGGGGTCGGGAGTAAGCGCGGTGATGGTTACCGTTGGCGGAGTAGTGTCAACTACCGCTACCGTCAAATTCAATTCAGTGCTGGCACCAGACTCAAAGGCGCAGGTCTGCTCGGTATCCACATCATTGACAAAGAAGTGGATTATATCGCCGTTTGTGAGTTTAGTAACAACGAGTGGGTAGTCGTGGGCTGCTGGGTCCCCATACTTGCCTACCTCGGTAGTGGTAAAGCTGCCATATTCTACATCGCTAACCCGGGCACTGATTACTGCCCCGATTGGCGCATCAACCCCACCTATCTTTACCGTGCCTCCGAAGCTGTGGGGCATTCCTGGCGATGCTGCTGACACTGGCACCGCCAGCAGGAGAAGTAACAGCACCAAGGCCGGGAACAGGACAAACTTGAGTCTTCTCTTAACATTTTTCATAATGTTCCTCTCCTCCTTCGTTCCAGAAGTTATTAGCTAGATAGGGAGTGGGGATTACTCCCCACTCCCCGCTATTGCTGTAGTTTCACCTGGTCATGGTCTGTCCCAGTCCTACTGTACGGCTACAAATGGTACTGGTGTAACGGTGAAACCAGCCAGGGTAGCATCAGAGGTCATGAACACCCAGTAGCCAGCGCCGACTACGATCTCGTTAGTACAGTTAAGAACGTTGCCGGTTATCGGGTTAATCGCCTGGCTGTAGTTGTCAGCGATAGACAAAAACTCGGTAGTTTTGGTCATGGTGCCAGGGTCTGGTAGTCTGGCTGGCCCGACAAGCTCCCAGCCGGTGTATGAACCAGCAGCAGCGTGCATGGTCTTGGTTGGTGCTACGAGCAACTGCGTGCTGTAGAGGATGGGAATACTCTGGGCTTCTGTCTTCAACTGGACGAATACCGCATCCAGCGGAGTCAGCGGAGTGCTAGCCACAACAGTCGTCCAGTTCGTCCCATCCCAACCGTAGGCGGTAACATAGTCAAGGGTTACCAGAGCAGTAGCCTCACCCCAGGTATCGGCTGAGCCGTCCAGCCAGATGGGCGTGGAGAAGGTGTTCCAGCCGCCGCTATAGGTACTGCCCAAGAAGGTGGCACAGCTCGACATCTTTACCGCAGTGGCATATTGAGACTTGCCTGATGCTACAACGCTGGCCTGCCCGGTGGATAGCCACGGGCTGTAGGCGATATCAGCGGTGCTGACCTTGGTGAAAGCGACATCAGCGGTGACAGCGTTGGCGGTACCGCTGGGGTTAGCCGGGGTATTGGGGCCGGTGAGACTGCCCCACCAGTTGTGGGTGATATCAAGCGAGTCAAATTCTCCAGTAGTATCACCAGTATTTTTTTCATAGAAGAATCCTTGGCCGTTATCGTAGATGTCGTTGTAGCTAGCACTAAGCACTGGTAGAGTACCACTAGCTACGCCTTTCACATGTATGCCGAAATCACTGTCGTGAATTGAGTTATTTGTTGCTGTTATTACACTATCCTCATGCACGGAAAGCCCTGCTGAAGCAGACCAGTCGTCCTTAACAGGGTCATATGCATCTTCAGCATACTTATTATTACTCAACTCATTATCGGATATAGCTGCTGTCACAGCACCGTCTGTACGGATAGCATCCCCAGAGTAATACTCATTTAAGCCGCATCCCTGTATAGTATTACCGGTAATAGTAGCGGTAACAGTGCCAGAATTCTGCCTTATCCTTATCCCATTACCGTGATAGCTTGTGATGCTGTTATCCGTGATAGTAACACTTGAGTTTAGCGCATAAATACCGGTGCCACAATCATTCAAGTTTGAAGTACTGTCCCCCCGCAGAAGGTTTTGGATTATGTTCTCCGTTATGATTATGGTTCCTGTACAAGCATTAACAGAAATGGCACTTGTACCATAACCAGAAAACTTACTTTTACCGTCTATCATGAAGCCCTTGATGGTTACGGAGGAGCTGGTGGACACTTCCACCAGTGGCTCGCTTATTGTAGCACCAGATGAGGTAATCGTTGCTGCACCAACTGGGTCTGACTGAATGGTTAGCGGACCAGTAAAGTTTTCTACAGTGAATGGGTTATAAGTCCCGGCGCCAACATTGATGGTGTCACCAGTCACTGCCGCATCTATAGCCGTCTGAATGGTAGTAAAGTTTGCCACCGGTTCATCGCCGTGGTAAAGGGCGACCTGGGGGTTAATGGTAAAGGTGCCCGTGGCATCAGCCCAGCCCTCAGTTGGAGACTCGTAGGCGGTAACTGTCGCCCCGCTTACGGTATCCTTATAGTCAAAGGTGCTGCTGGATGCAGAAGTAAGGACCACTGTGGCTGGGTCGAAAACACCGGGGTCGGTGTTGGTGGTGGTGAGAACCCATGTTTTGCTACCCGACACAACACTGGCGTTGCCGTACTGGTCCTGGGTCTCAATGGTTATCGCCGTGGCCACATTGTATTCAGCCGGGACCGGGAAGACGGAAAACACAGCCTTGGTGATATCGCCAGCGGTGATACCCTCGTCATAATCTCCTACCGCCGACTCTATCGGTTCCAGGCTGGTGAGTGCCGTGAAAGTGTTGTAGGTGCCAGTCGCCCCAGCCGTCTCTGGATTGATGATGTTAGCCTCAGCCATAAAGACGACGTTGAAGGTATCATCCTCAACATCTTCTGGAACGGTCAGGGTAACCACCTGCCCCACTGCGCTGTAGTCATCGGTAGAATCAAGTGGGTGCGTGGCTATACTCACATAGTTTCTGTCACTTATACCCGTGGGCACGGTGACTTCATCGGGGAAGGTGATAGTGATGGTATCCGTGTCCGCAGCTAAGGTTACGCCATCGTCCTGGCCTAAGCCGATGGTATAATCGGCTGCTATGCCTACTTCGTAGTTATCAAGGGCAACCGTAGGTGGATCAAGCTTGCAGGTCACCGAGTCACCGATGATAATAGCTCCCGAGGTTACCGCCGTCGTATCCTTACTGGTGTACACCTGTAGCGTGTAACTGCCGGCAGACGGATTGGTGACCTCAGTATTACCACCTCCGTCACCAATGACTACAGTGACAGTGCCGGCATTGAAAGTTCCCGTCGTGGGCACGGTCAGCGTGAGCCGCTGCCCGGATACAAGATAGTCGGCGGTGGTGATACTATCAAGGGCAACAGTGTTTATCTTCACGTCATCTGGCGCGGCAGCGGTAGCCGAGGGGATCATGCCGGTGGGGAAGATAATAGAGATAGTATCGGTGCCGTTGACTAGACCTGTAGCGGTAGTCATGATAATGGTGTACGTGGCGTGTTCCGCAGCTACCCGACTGTCGGGCGTAACTGAAGTAATGGTGACAGCTGTTGCCGCCGCCGCCGGCACAGCCATTACCAGGCTGAAGGATAGCACCAGCACCAGGGCCAGCGCTACACTCAAAATCTTTGGTATTTTAGACTTCATAATAGTGTATAAACCTCCTAAAATTGACTTTATTTTCTCTGGCTGATTAACCTTTGACCTTCTCACATATACCGCACCTCCTTATAATAATTTGTCGCACTATCAAACCTTATGTTAGAATTTTGCCGCTTAACTTTCTTCTGATAAAATCAGCCCCTTCATTTCTTTCCCGAAGCCGGGTGTACCTCTACCCGACCTCCTGTCTTCGCATCTGGATGAGATCTTCCACCATGGTGACCAGGTCCTCATCCAGCTCGGCGGGGTACCTTTTCCGGGCGTACTCCCGGAAGTCGGGCAGGTCGCCGTTGCCCGGCGTGTCTTTCTCAGCCAGCCCGGCCAGCAGCTTGTCGCGCATCGCTGTCAGCCGCTGGCAGTAGCTGGGGCTCCCCTGCTTCCCGATTTCCAGCGTCAGCAGACTTACCAGCAGGGAAAGCTCGCCCTTCTCCAGCCTAACCGCCACCTTTGACCTCCGTCTGCTTCTTCCACAAGGTCACCAGC
>CAZNXD010000044.1:0-10296 GCA_964576935.1 uncultured Pirellulales bacterium
CTTTACTTATGCTTACTTTGACAACAGTGCCCAGCATACTTTATCGTAATTTTGACCAACAACTTTAGTAGAACAAGCCGATTTGAGTGGTGAGAGTCGGATTTTATTAACGACTCAGTCCCCCAAAGCGTCTCTTTTGCGGTTTTTGACCAAGTAATGCAAACGCGATTCTCTGGTTCAGAGTATTTTCCATGAGTTTGCTGATTTGCATCTGGAGATATTTATCCTTATCGCGCTGTAAAAGTATTTTTGCAGTGTTATCCGCAACTGCAGAGGTTTCAAAAGCACCATTTTGGCCGAATGTGATGTTTTCAGTGTCGCAAAGCAGCAATCGTCGACGAGATACGTGTTCGTCGAGGGCCAGATTGAGCGTTTCGGCAAATTTCTCTGTCGGCAGGTCCTTAGGCGTAAAGCCCGGAACATTTAGATTTCTTATGTTTCGTGTGAGTAGTTTCTGGCGTGCCTTGGTAAACTGAACTATCTTTAGCAACAGTTCAGAAATGTTATCATCAGCTACCGGGGGAATTGATGTTTGTGATTGCTTCTTTTGAGAGATTAGGCTTTCATCCATGAACACCGTTCTGCTCTCCAACTATCAATTTTCTTAAGGAAGTCTTTTACAGCATCTGCTGCCAAGCTATCCTAAGGCCGAATCTAAGCTAACGAGATACGGCGATTATCTTCTTTATCAAGAATTCTTCTGATTTGTGAAAGGCTATTGGTTTTGCGCAACTCAAGAATCCTGGCTAACCTTTCGAACACAGAGTCGTCATAAAGCCGATGCCCACCTTCGCTCCATTCACTCTCACGAATGAGCCCCATAATTGTATAGTTGTGGATGGTTTGTCTTGAAAAGGGGCTGTGGCGAACAAGTTCGCCGATACGGTAAAGCTTATCAGGTATTTCAATGGTGTAATTCTTCACTGGCTTCAGATATTCATAGGTTGACAACTCAAAGGCACTTTACATTTTGCAAAATGTAAAGTTTATTTTATCGGATGTCAACTTTTTTTTAAATTTTTGTAAAATTTTTTTGATGCGTGGTATGCAGGTTTTTGCTCATTTATGAGCGTTTTAAGCAACGTTAGGGCGGCAAATTTCCGATAGAGAGATGGGAAAAGGCTTAATGGCTGGTCTTTTGTGCAGAATTCTGCCTAATTTCACAGGGGAAACACAATGCCGGACGATGCCTCGGATAAGTGCGGTGACACTACTGGCGTATCATTGCTTGAACAAATAACGCCACTGGCTCGGCAGATAAATTGTCTTGATATCAAGCGGATAGCTGATGTTTGTATTGACAATATTACTCGGCTGGTAGGAGTTAGATTTGCTTCGGTGTACGTGCTGGATGAAGTGAACGGCATACTACACCTGCTCAAACACAATCACCCTTATCCCATAAACAAAATAGTATCACTCAATCAGAATCCGCCGTCGCCGATGGTAATGTCTGTCAGGAGCAGGCAGATAATACATGTTGGTGATATCGATACACACAAAAAGCCGATCATAAAAAAATCACAGCGTCCCTTTACGGAAAATTACATTACAAAAAACTGCCTGATTGTTCCTCTTATCTGTCAATATCGAGTTGTGGGAGTGCTTAACCTGGCCGATAAAACTAATCCGACGGCTTTTAGAAAAGAAGACAGTGCTTTGATTGAGCTGTTCAGTCAGCTTGTCGGTGCGTCAATTGGTAACATTAAACTATTCGAAAAGACTCAACGACAGGCAACGACCGACGGATTAACCGGCCTGGTGAACCACAAGACTTTTTATGAGATACTTGAAAAAGAGCTATGGAGGTCACGTCGTTACGGTGGGCGGATATCGCTGGTTATGATAGATGTCGATAACCTCAAGAAAATTAACGACACATACGGCCATCGCACCGGCGATAAGGCCCTGAGACGGATTAGCACCAAGATAAAGCAATGTATCAGACAGATTGACACCGCTGCCCGTTACGGCGGTGATGAATTTGCGGTGATATTGCCTAATACACCGCTGGCTGACGCATTAGTGGTTGCTGAGCGTATGGTCGAGGCTGTAGGTAGCTCGACAGTGCACCACGAGGGCGAGGAAATACCGCTTTCAATAAGTGTAGGGCTGGGCCAGTACGACTCGAATACCAAGCCTGAGGATATCACAAGTCGTTCAGACCAGGCGCTTTACGTTGCCAAACAGGCAGGTAAAAACACCGTCAGGGTTTTTGAGCCTTGTCGCGGATAGAGTCCCCGCCTCGCGGTTTTCAAATCTGAGGTTCCCACAGGAGCAATTAATCGTTTCAGACAACAGCTGCAACAGGCTCGTGGGCGACTACGCAGTTGCGGCCATTTCGTTTCGCTTCATAGAGGGCGTCGTCGGCTCGGCTCATTATGGTTTCCGGATTGTCCGGCGGTGACGAATTCCACTCGGTAATTCCGCAACTTATAGTGGCTTGTTTAGCGCCCGGGATTGATATGGTTTTTAACTGTCTGCGAATTCTCTCCAGCAAGACCTTGCCGCCGCTAATATTAGTTTCAGGCATGACCATTACGAATTCGTCTCCACCGTAGCGGGCAATGATTATGTCAGTTTCACGAGTGTTCTTACGCATCAGCTTCGCTAATTGTTTCAGCGTCTGGTCCCCGGCGGCATGGCCGGCTGTGTCGTTGATTTCTTTGAACTTATCCAGGTCTGCTATGGCAACTGAAAAATTGCGATTGTACCGGGCAGAGCGAGCACACTCAGCTTTGAGCACCTTTTCGAGAACACGACGCGTTCCAACTCCGGTCAGAGGGTCTGTTTCGCTGTCGCGACGAGCATCCTGATAGTTTTTGTAAAGTCTTGCGTTGGTCAAATTGACATTCAGGATTTGCTGCAGAAGGGTGGCTTTGTATCTTTGGGATTCATCAAGCTCGCTGGCAGAATCTTCGAACCGGCACATGCACAAAAAGCCCGGAATTATGTTCTCATCAGCCGTATCGTCGTTCTGGTCGTGGATGCTCAGCGGTATCAGGAGCCTGGTCAGGCCCTCTTTGCCCTTAGAGCACTCGCAACATACTCGGCTCAGACTTACCTGGGCTGATTCAGATATTTCTTCGTTCAGGTTTTTTAGCAGATTTTCATGTGTATGCTCGCACGCATTGCGGTAAATCATACGTTCTTTGCCGTTTTCCTGCTTGAGGCAGAGTACGGCTCGCTCGGCGTGGAAAGTTTTTGGCACTTCGTTTATGGCCAGAGAGACCACATCTTCAAACTCCAGGCTTTTCAGTCCTGTTGGCAGCATCGCAAGCTGTTCAGCTGCCAATTGCCTGGCCTTGTTACTGCGAAGCCTGTAATCAATCAGGTCTCTGGTTGAAATCATTCCGGTTGCAGTTTCACCTTGTACAATCGGAAGGTGTCGAATCCTGTTTTTTGCCATAAGCCGTTCAGCTTCGATAACAGGCGCCTGAGCGTCGCAGGAAATTACCGACGATGTCATTATATCCTTTACCAGGATGTCATCGGGTGATAACGAATTCGCCAGAACTTTAGAGAGCATATCTCTTTCGCTTATCACGCCGGCGAAATGTCCATTGTTATCCAGCACAACCAGGCATCCGATGTGATGAGCACTCATTTTCTCGGCGGCCTGGGCTACTGTGACATCAGCTTCAATGCTCAGCAGAGCTTCATCGCTGTTAGTAAAGTTCTTTATCTGTCCTATTGTTGGCCCGAGCAATTTAACTTCCTCCGGTTGTTTGCCCAAATAAATCGAAAGATTCCAAGCGGAAACAGACTAAAATCAGCTTACTTAAAACAACATTTAAATATACTTTCAGGCAAGACAATAAAATCGGTGTGGCACCGATAATATTGTGGCGATGTTTACCGCCTCCACTCTGCCTTTCGGACCATAAGCGGTGGCATTTGCCGTGGCTTGGCTTTACGGCGGCCTGTACAAACACAGCCAACAGTGCTTGGGTACCACTGAATCTCGTATATCTGCGGCTTTTTGTTCGACACAGCCTTGCCGGTTTTACTTCCCATAAATACCTCAACCTTACAACAATTTTGCCAAGTTACACATATTTTGCCGCTTTGTTATCGGCTAATTTTTTAGGTGACTTTGCCGGAATTTACCGACTTGGCGGTAGGTTTTAGGTCCATTTCGTGCTTATCTGGGGTATTATGGTTTTAGCGATATAAGTTGACTTTTAGTGTTGCTTTGATTAGCTTGCTGAAAGTATTTGAAAAGGAACTGTTTTTATATGAGGGATAAACGATGGCAGCAGCAAAAATGCCCCACCCGGGACATGCAAAGCATTTATGTTATCTGAACAATATAGGCTTTCAGTTAAGTAAGCCCTCTGAGTACAAAGCACTGGTCAAAGACGCCAAATTCATGTGCAGAATGTGCGGCAGAGTCGCCGCCAAAAAGAGTAATCTCTGCAAACCTGTATCACTATAGATTTGCGGCAAGCTAACTGTAGGCGAGAACCCTAAAAGCTGTTGTAGCTTACATCTGTCCACTTGGCTGGTTGGTTATTTATGGCCAAGACCTCTGTCCTTTTGATTAGCCAGGGACCGCCGGATTGTTTTTCCAATTCTATCTTTACCTTCACCAGTAAAACGTTGGAAAAGTCGGCTATAGGACTTTGTTTATCAAAGAGCATTCTGTTAAACAGCACAACTTCCGCCGTTTGGCCTGCAATGTTCAACTCCAATATGGAATCGTAAACCTTATCGATCAGAGGAGGCACTAAGACAACTTCGGCCTTGTCCATAATTGCCTGTTTACTGCGGTGCCGTGAGTCCGCATAGTCAGCGGCGAGGATTTCTTCCAGAGCTTTGTAATTCTCATCTTCTACAGCTTTGACTGCGGTGTTGATTACATATCTGATTTGCTCCGGGTCCGTTTGGACAAGCATATCAAGTCCAAACGCAAGCAAAGCAATGACTATAGGGATTAATACCAGCCCATGGCGAGGTTTCTCAAAAACAAAGGCTCGCAAAATCAAAATGAGCAAGAAACCGGCCGCGGCGACAATTAGTAAAGTCCACGGCTGTTCTAAAACGTTCCACATGGCTTAGGCCGTCCTTAAATTTAATTCCGTAATGCCTGAATCGGCGATGGTATTCTCCCTTTTCGGCCGATGAACTTCGATGAGGCAACTTTTGGAACTTTCATAACAGGGGCTGAACCGAGCAAGCCGCCGAAATGGACCATGTCGCCTATCTTTTTGCCCGGCACAGGAATTACCCGAACGCTTGTTGTCTTGTTGTTTATAATGCCGATTGAGAGTTCGTCGGCGATAATCGCCGAAAGCACATCAGCGGGTGTACTTCCCGGCACAGCGAACATATCAAGCCCGACCGAGCAAACAGCGGTAAGGGCTTCGAGTTTTTCCAGTGATAATGTGCCGGCCCGAACCGCACGAATCATACCGGCATCTTCACTTACCGGAATAAACGTTCCGCTTAGCCCGCCGATATTGCCTGATGCCATTGCTCCGCCTTTTTTCACTGCGTCCATAAGCAACGCAAGTGCCGCCGTCGAACCGGGCAGACCCATACTTTTTACGCCCATGGCTTCTATGATTTCAGCCACAGAATCACCCGCTGAGGTAGTCGAGGCAAGCGAAATATCAACGATGCCGAACTCAACATTCATCAGTTTCGCCATCTCTCTTCCAATAAGCTCTCCTGCGCGTGTGATTTTGAATACGGTCCGCTTGATAATTTCAGAAAGCTGCGTCAAATCGCAGTCAGGGTTTTGCTGAACAACGTTACGAACGACACCGGGACCGGATATGCCGATGTTCAGGGCAAAATCCGGCTCGCCTATTCCGTGGTGAGCTCCGGCCATGAACGGATTATCTTCGGGGACATTCGCAAAGACCGCTATCTTGGCACAGCCGATACCGTTTTTTGTAAGTCTGGCAAGCTCCTTTAATCTTTGAGCAAACTTGACAACGGCATTGACATTCATTCCCGCGGCAGTAGAAGCCAGGTTCAAAAAACCACATACTCTTTCTGTTTTGGATAGCGCTTGTGGTATCGCATCAATGAGATTCTCCTCGGCAATGGTCATGCCTTTTTGAACCATAGCGCCAAAGCCGCCGACAAAATCAATATTAGCTCCCTTCGCGGCTGAGTCTAACACTTTTGCTATCTGCACCGCGGCTTGTTTTTGACGTGCGAGAGGCTCAAGTAACAGCGATACCGGCGTTACCGCGATTCGCCGATTGGTAATAGGGATACCGTACTTGTTTTCTGTAGCGTCGGCGAATTTGTTTAATAACTTGCCCTTTTCGACGATTCGTTTTTTTATTCGCTGACAAAGTTTGGTTGTATTGCGGTCCATGCAATCCTTGAGATTAATGCCCAGCGTGACCGTGCGGATATCGAAGTGATGGTCCAGGGTCATCTTCACCGTTTCAAAAACTTCTTCGACACTTATGGGCATAATCAAATCCTGTGCATGGCCTTGAAAAGTGTTTCGTCCTGGACGGTGATTTTCAGTGACATTTCAACGGCTATTTTATCAAGCTGTTTCTTCAGTTTCTCCATGCCTATCGTAGAGGCAGCCGTATCAATAGCCATAGTCATAACGAAATATTCTTCCATTATTTTCTGGTTGACGTCAACGATGTTGATATTTGACTTGGCCATGGCATTGGCCAGTCTTGCGATGATACCAACTTTATCGACGCCGGTTACGGTGACTATACAGATTTGTGCAGGCTGTTTTTTGGCCATAATTTGTTCCTGCTATGGTTGAATAGAAATATTTTCGAAGTCGATACTTTTAAGTTTCTCGGTTTTCTCGAAGTCTGTCAAGCCCGGAGCCAGGGCCGTTACGGTAATGAATCCATCAGCCAGCGATGTCGTATCGGCGGGCGTCTCTTCGTCACGGTGCTCACCGCCGGTGAGTTGAAAGACTGTTTGGCCCTGCTCATTCTTGGTTTCTTCATAATGTTCATGAAAGCCTTCGTGCGATTGCGGCACAATTCTTATGCCCTTCGGTGCGCCTTTGGACAGTTGGGGTATATTGATGTTGATTACTGCACCGTCGCGTACAGGCATAAGTTTTTGCAAAACCTGCCAGCAGTAATCGGCCGCATGCTCGAAATTTGTTCCTTCTTCAAAGGCGATACTCATAGCTACCGAAGGTATTTTCAGAAATACTCCCTCCATCGCCGCAGCGACGGTTCCGGAGTAGTAGATATTTATGCCGGCGTTTGCCCCGTTGTTTATGCCGGAGACCAGCAGGTCAATAGGCCCCTGGCACAGTTGCAGCACCGCCAGCTTCACGCAGTCGGCAGGTGAGCCTTCTACGCTGTAACCGGTAAATTGACCGTTTATATCGACCTTATTGCATACCAGTGGCTTGGAGAAAGTCAGGCTGTGGCTGGCGCCTGAACGGCTCTCGGAGGGTGCGACTACTATTACCTCACCAAGCTTGATGAGCTTTTTGTATATAGCCGCCAAGCCCGGCGCAAAGATGCCGTCGTCATTGGTCAGTAGAATTCGCATTTAGTGTCTCCTGAGGTCGGATTGTAACTGGCAGCGGTACAGGTGTCAATTGACAGATGCCGCTGCTTGTGTATAATTCCCGTCATGGAGAAATATGTGCCGGGCCAAAAGTGTATTGTTATGACCAGAGACCAGGTGCGGGCGTTCGATGCCTGGGCCATTAACCAACTCGGCATACCCGGTGTGGCCCTGATGGAAAATGCTGGCCGTAGTTGTGCCGAGCTCATCGTTGAGAAGCTTGCCGGTGTAGAAAAGCCGAAGATTTCCATCTTCTGTGGAACCGGCAACAACGGGGGCGACGGTTATGTCATTGCCCGACATCTTTTGAATCGTCGATTTGATGTCACCGTGATTGTCTGCGGAGACAAAGCCAAAATAAAAGATGACGCTAAAACGAACCTTAATGTCGTAGAGCGATTGAGCCGCAATGTTGTTCAGTTAAGTCCCAGCCGGACAACCAGCAACACTATTATTGGATATTGCCGGGGCAGAGATATGCTGGTTGATGCTTTGTTCGGAACAGGCCTGGAAGGCGAGCTTCGTGGCGATTACCAACAGCTTATCAGCACTATCAATGCTCAGGAAATACCCGTACTGGCGGTTGATATTCCCTCCGGTCTGGATTGCGATACGGGCCGGGTACTCGGCCAGGCCGTTAGAGCAGTATGTACCGTGACCTTTGTTGCCGTAAAGAAAGGATTTACAACCTCCAACGAGGCGCTCGAGTACACCGGCGAAATCTATGTAGCTTCAATCGGTATTGACGCATCTTTTCAACCTGCAAAAGCACCCGGTCTTGCAGACTGAGTTTTGTATCCTATCAGGTGTAGAAATCTTTCGTAGTTTAGTATCGGAATAGCCAGTGCCTCGGCCTGTTTTCTTACCTGCCTGTAGTGCTCGAGATTTTTCAAAGACGCCTCGTATTTATCCATAGCCAATGGGTCGATTGAAAGCTGGTCGTAGGTGGGTCTGGTAAGTACTGTTGGAGCAACTCCCAGGACAACAAAACCAGTATTGACCGAGACAGCTTCTTCTACTTTGCCTCCCCATCCTTCGATAAGCGCTCTAACCTTTGCGCCGGCCTGGTAGTCGGTCAAACCGTCACCATCAAGGTCGAAATCGCCGGCCACTACGAACAAGTGCGTTTGTTTACTGTCCCAGACCAGATTGGCTACCATATCGCCGACCAAAATCGGATTGCGTAGGTCTGAGCTGATGATTCTGGCTGTTGAGATGTTCTCTAATACGCTGAAGACCTCAATTTCGGCCTTGCCTTTGCCGTCTCGCGGTATCGGCACGCTTCTGTCATAGACGCCGAAGGTAAGTCCGGGATAGACGCGGTCTTCGCTACCGATATTCAGGTGAACTGTTTTGCTGTGCTCGTCGAGAAGCATTATTTCGCCGTCGGCCTCACGCGCTGCCACTTCCATGTCGGGCGAACCGATGACCTTACGTAGTTGTTCCCTGGCTTGCCTGAGCATTTCTGAGGCAACGTTCAATTCGGCCTGTGTTTTCAACAACTCCTGGTTAAGTTCATCCGCTTGCTGTCTTTCTTTCTCAAGATCTTCCCATAAATTTTTAACCTGGTCTTCCGCGCTCTTATCCATCAGGGCTTTGAGTTCATCATAGCTTCTCTGAACCTCGCCGGCGTTAGCGGCGAGTTTTTCCTTTTCTTGAAGCAGGGCCTGTTCCTTTTCTCTGCTGATTTTCATAGCATCGTCGAACCGGTTTTGCAAATCCTGCATCTGCTGCTGCAGCGCGGTCATTTCGGTAACCGTATTATCAAGCTTATTCTTGAGTCTGTCTATCGTACCCAGCAGACCGACAGCACTTACATCCACCAAAGCCATATCCGGATAGGCGTTATTCAGCATCGCCATGGTCTGGCTGATTTTTTCGCTGACCGTTTGGGCTTTGACCTCGGCCGAGGTCTCCTCACGCGGCGAGCCTAAAATGGCGTAAGTCATGTCATCAAGGTACTGAAGCATCGCGCCTACATAGGTCTGCCGGGCTGGTTTTGCGCCCATGACGGTGCCGCGAGTCGACCACTGCCTCGAGGTTATCAGTTCGTCCTGCTGGACCTGCATTTCCTCAACGGCTTTGAGCTGTTTTTCAAGATTCAAATACAGTACTACTATCGATACTACTGCAATAATAGACACTACGAAAAAGGTAATCCCAACAGGGACCCAGGGGTTGCCATGTGGTCTTTTGCCTATTGCCATCACTTGACTCCTTTAGAAAAGACTTAGATAACTAGCCTAAAATCCCCACAAGTCCTAAATTATCGGGCATAAAGGCCAAAAAGTCAACTCAAAAACCCATGTTTCTTGCCCCTTTGCACAGGGGGACTCTGAAACTCTTATCGGCGCATTTGGCTGGCCGCAATAACGTTTTACAGCGGGTAATCACAACTTATTCAGCATTTCCGGCAGCTCTGAAATACTCTGTATGACATGGCTAGCGGCGGCCTCAGGGCTCGGAGGGGGCTTTTTGTGGATTCCGGCAGGCCGAACCACCTGTATCGTGGCAAAACCCAGCCGGTTCGGTGCGATAAAGTCCTTCCTGGCATTATCGCCCGCATAAACGCACTCAGCACCCTTGACATTCAGGATTCCAAGCAGCTTTTCAAAGCCCGCAGGCGACGGTTTCCACTGGTCCCTGCCGAGCTCTTCTGTATATATGATGCACTTAAAATAATCCGCTATGCCGAGCGCTTCAACTTTCAGCCTCTGGGCCGGCAAAAAGCCATCCGTCACCAGTCCCAGTGTATATTTGCTGCTAAGCATC
>CAZNXD010000045.1:0-10194 GCA_964576935.1 uncultured Pirellulales bacterium
AATATCGCCGCTACATCCTCACGTGTCTCTAAAAGCTGAATCCACCCTTTGGGTAAACCGGCTTTTTCACTCACCTCGCTTATCATCTCAGCTAATATCCTGTTCGTATTAGCCGCCTCACTGCCGCCTTTTAACAACACCGCGTTTCCGCTCTTTAGACACAGCGTCGATATCTGCACAAGCGCATCAGGCCGCGATTCAAAAATCACACCGATAACACCGATAGGACAGCTAACTTTATAAAGTTCAAGTCCCTCATCAAGTTCGGTTGCCGAAAGGGTTTTACCCACAGGGTCTTCGAGCTTAATCAAACTCTCAATACCGGCGATGCAATCGGCAATCTTTTTTTCATCGAACTTCAGCCGCTTAAGTAAAGGCGCAGCCAGCTTCTCAGCCTCAGCCTTTGCCAAATCCTCTTTATTAGCGGCGATAATTTGCCCGGACTTCTCCTGCAACGCTTTAGCGATTTCTACCAGAGCATTATTCTTAATCTTAGCCCCTACCGCCGCCAATTCGATTGACGCCGATTTAGCCTGTGCAGCTAACTCACTTATACTCACAATTCACCTCTCTAAAACAATTGGCCGTTAGAGCCGTTACTATACTTCATTATCGATTCTGCTGAAAGAGTTAGGTTAATGGCTAAGAGATGGTTTTTCAACAGAATTGCTTGATATGCCTCAAGCCGTGTCGCTCTTAGGCTCGAACTTATAACCGATAGACCGTATGGTATGAATATACGAAGGCCTGTGCTGGTCCGGCTCGATTTTACCTCGAAGCGTAGTCACAAAGCGGTCAACCGTCCTCGAATTGACAAAATTATTGTACCCCCAGACGGCATTGAGTATCTGGTCTCTTGTAAGGGCCCGGCCCGGCCGTTCAACTAAATACAACAGCAAATCAAATTCCTTTGGTGACAGCTCGATTTCCTTTCCGGAGACAGAGACTTCCCGACCCGTCACGTCAATGCGAACATTTGCAAATTCATATTCCTTCAATTTCTCTTTGCTTCGCCTTCTAAGAAAAGCTTCAACCCTCGCCATAAGCTCGCGGATACTGAACGGCTTGGTAACATAGTCGTCCGCACCGAGATTCAATCCGAGCACTATGTCCGATTCTTCTCCCTTGGCCGTTAGCATAATAATCGGCATATCGAGATTCTCTTTACGAACAAGCCGGCATATCTCATAGCCGTTTATCTTAGGCAGCATGATATCGAGAATTATCAAATCCGGCCGATTCAACGCCGCCTCAAGCCCAGCTTCACCATCTTCAGCCGTAACTACATTGTAACCCTTGTACTCAAAGTTATCCTTGAGCCCCCGCAGCATCGTCGAATCATCTTCGATTATTAGTATCGTTTCCATTTTCCGCGCAAGCCTTTATTTTCACCGTGAATGTGCTTCCTTTTGCTGGTTTGCTGAATATGTTTATTTGCCCCTTATGCGCATCGACAATAAATTTTACAATCGATAATCCCAGCCCCGCGCCTTCAGTCCGCCGAGAAAGCGAACTATCCGCCTGATAAAACCTGTCGAACGCCCTGCTAACCTGCCTGCGACTCATCCCAACCCCGTTATCCTTAACAGCGAAACAGACAAAACCGTCTTCCCGAAAAACTTTCAGCTCGACTCGCTTATCTTCACTGGTATATTTGAAAGCATTGTCCAGAAGATTGACCAGCACGGTCACCATCGCATCTTTGTCAGCCGATATCATAGGCAAGGACTTTGCAATTTCCCTTTTGAAATCGACTCCGTTTTTCTCGAATTTGGCACGCAGTGCTTCCGCCGCCGAGTTCGCAATCTCAACGGGGCTGACCGCTGTAATTTCAAATGCCTGCTTGTTTCGCTCCATCCTGCTGAACGTCAGAAAATTATCAATCAGGTGACTCAGCCGCTCGTTCTCCCGCGATATTAACTGTAAATACTCCGTCGCCGTTTGTTCGCCCTCGTAATTGCCTTCCAGAAGCGTATCGACCAGTACCCGCATCGACGACAAAGGCGTTTTAAGCTCGTGTGTCACCGTAGCTATAAAATCGTTCTTGAGCCGGTTGAGTCTGATTTGCCTTCCGATAGCCTGCGCAGCTATCACTCCCGAAGCCAGAATCAAAACCACGACCAGCACACTCGTCCAGATATAAATAGCAGCCTGCCTGCTCGCGGCATTTTCAAAAACGCTGTTGTCTTTAAAATAAACCGCAGCTTCGAAATCCCCAAAAAATCCGCCTGCTTCCCTTGTAATGAACGGCTTGCCAACAAAATTTACATCGCCCGCTACAATCTGGCCGAGATTATCATAAATCAGCACTCCGACCATATCGTCCTGAACGTCTTTAATCCCTTCCGCAAAAACCTTGAGCATCGCACCCGATGACTCTATTCCCAAAATCGTTTTATCATCTAAATAAAACTTCAATCCGTACAGGTCAGACCGCGTCCCAATCCTTCTTACCGCACGACTCGGCAATTTATTCAATCTCCCCACATCAGGATAAATATCGGCAGCTTCTATCGCATTCTCATACGCACTAATTCTGATCTTAGCATATTCAATTTCTCTCTCGAACTTGCCGGCGATTCCCGCCTGCTGAGCAATACCAATCATCTTATTCAACTGCCAGACTATCACCTCCGCCGGCGCAGTAGAAAGAGAAGAATTGGGCCCTTCATCACCATTGCGCCCGCTACCGAGAACTATCCGAATATGCTCATGTAAGTTCTCATCATTTAATCGACTGTAAAGCTCGGCAAGGAAAACCCTCGAATGAATTACTTGTGTAGTCGTCTGCGAATCTAATTTAGCGGGCTGTTCAGGATAAGATAGTTCATTTAAAATCTCAACAGCCTCTTGTCCTTGGCCCAGCTTATCAAGGCATCGCGCCTTACTCAGCAGCGCCTTATACCGTGTTGATTCTGACTTTGCTTCCTCCGCCGCTTTTTCATACTGCTCGACAGCTTCTTCTAAATTGCCTTGAAGTTCCTGCCGAAAAGGTTCAATTAATTCGCTATCCTCCCCATTTACATTCGTATCCAGAACCGGGTATATAACCGAGCCGCTCGAATCGTATATCAGCATCCCCTCATAACGACCGCCCTGCCCGGCCGCGAAAACCTCGAACATTGCATAAGGCTCGTCGCCATAACCATAACCTTCAGCCCAGTCTTTGATTGGCTGAATATAAAAATCGGATGAATGCGAATCCGGCAGCTCGACGAAAAAGTACTGCGCCTTCTCGGCATAAACATCAATGAGCTTCTGCCGCACCGCCAGCCGTTCATTCCGCACCGCCTGCGTCATAAACCACAGCAAGCACACGGTGGGCAATATCACCGCTATCGCAAGCAGCAATATCAACCACCGCAGCTGTCCGCCCGAATTGCTCTTAATCCTGCTCACTTATTTCTCTTGTTCCTCTTTCAGTTCCGTCAGCATCGCAATCGCCGCCTGCGCGTTGTTCCTCACGTTGAAGTCCTCGTCTTTCAGCGCCTTCTCAAGTACCGGCAAAGCTTCCTCATCGCCGAGGGTACCTAAAGCATAAGCCGCACATCGTCTTGCAAAGGAGCTGTCATTGTTTAAAGTCATATCAGCCAGTATATCGAAGTTTGCGGCGTTTTCCGAAACACCTAACGCCAGCGCAGCCATACCGCGAGTGTACTCTTCCTGATGACCGCACAACTGCCTCAGCTTCGGCAACGCCGCGTCAATATTCTCAAATTCACCTTTCCACAGAATATAAATCGCCGCCCTCTTGGTCGTATCCATTTCCGAATCGAGATACCCAACCACCTGGCTAACCGCGACGGATTTGTCAATCCGTTCTATTATTTCCATCTGCTCTGCAACTCGCGGGTCGGTCTCCGCGCAGGTCGATATAACAAGAACCGCCCTTCGGACAACCTCGGAAATCCCATTCACATCGACTATTTTCCCCGCACCTCTTTTCAAAGTTACCTCTTCTACGTGCTCCTCACCCTGCGGAACTGTCTTGGTCCACCAATAGACATCGAAATTAAAAAGCTCTTCAGAACCTGTTGGCGGATTGCTCTGCGATACCTGCAAATCCTTCGGCAGAACGAGAAAGAAGGTTTCGATTACAGGACTGCCGAAATGATTCTGCATACGCAAACTCGCCGCCTCACCCGTCTTCGAATATAATACTCGCGAATCATTCATACTCCATCCGTAATAAAGCGACTCGCCCGGCTCAAGCGGCTCATCCGGAATCCAATATATGTTCCAATGGTTTTGCCTGCCCTTAGCGGGTACAAACTCTATATTCAGTTCTTGCCCGGTACTGTCATACAATGTCTGATTCCGATAGCTTGTTCCTGACAGCATGACCTTTTCCGTAACTGTTCGGCCGGTCCAGTTGTAATAAAAACCCAATCCTCCGTTATAAAGAACAAAATTGGAATCGACATAATAGACATGGCTGTTGGCATAAAGATTCTGTTCGCCAGCTACAGCAGCCGTCTCCCCGTATTTCTCAGCAACAAACCTGATAACCTGTCCGTCTATTTGCGCATAAATTGACTCCTCTTCCGACTTGAGTCCATAAAGCTGCTCTTTGGCCTTTTCCGCAAGCACCTTTTCGCTCGAATATTTTGATACTACCTGCCGAAAATATTCAGCCGCTTTTTCTTCCTGCCCTCTTTTCAGATAGCACATACCAAGCTGATAGGTTGCCTTTGCCGTCGCCCTCTGCGATTCCGTAAAATCCGCCAGGACCTTCTCATAAATCCCAATCGCCTTATCCAAATCTCCCTCGGTCTGCTCGGCATATATCCCCTCCTGCAGCAAAACCCCCGCCGAATCCGCCAGTACAACACCACCAAGACACAATACTAATAATACTACTGGGATAATCCAGTTCTTTAGCCTTTCCATTTCATTCTCCTTTCGCATTAAGTTATCAGATATTTCTTTTCGCTTACAGGAGAATCTAAGGGATGATTGTTACAGTTTTGTTACGGCTATGTCCTTTTTTGAATTTTTTTTATCCGGGACAAAACAGCCTTTATGGACTCTGCTTCATATCGACTTTAGAAGCCCTGTCCTTTTCAATAAACCCCCCTATGATATTCTTAGCCCCCATCGGTGACAGTATCATCCCTCTGCCGGAATGACCCACATTACGAATAACAACAAGCTTCTGATGCTCTTTTATCTGCGGGCCGAATTCCTCCAGCAAATGCTTATAATAGATTCTTCCTCTCTCAAGCCGATTCTGCCCTTCAAGCATTGCAGAAGGATGCTTCGACATACTCGAATCAGCGACATTATCTTCTCGCCCAAGCATATGAACAACGTTACGCCTGGAATACTGCTGGCGAATCTTCTCTGCCGTAAGTCCCTTATGGCGATGGTATGCATATAACTTCTTCAGCCCATAGCCGTAGTTATCATAACCGGGATGTTCAGCCAAAGTGTTAGCATCCGGTATCGCGAACCGACTCTTCGAACCTTTGACGTATCTCTTGGGACTGAAATATACATACGATGAAGGATTCATAACAACATATTTGATTTTTATACCAGCAGGTTTCGCCGCTTCGTCTTCAACGGTATTACTCACGGCAAATCGATTCACTAACTGCCCGCCCGCCGAGTGACCAAGAATCACGATTGATTCTACATTCTGGAAAACTTTCTTCTCGCACAGCGATGAGATTATATTTTCAAGTATTGTATAAGCGCTTATCCTGAAATCGGCTCCTTCGGGTGTTACTTTAGCTACAGACGACCCCCAGAAAGGCGACACTCCCCAATAAACAAGGTTCGGCGAATTCATGTCCGCGATATGTTTTTCCATAAGAAACTGCGGTGCAATAACAAGCACAGAATCCGTAAGATTATATTTTTCCAGCAGCGCCATAGATCTGTCATAAACCATCTGTGCGTTATGATTAAAGCTGTGAATTGCAAGTATTACATGCTGGATTTTGTTATTCGCAACTTCCAACGGATAATTGCTGATATATGGAATGTAATTATTTAAACCGGCTGTAACTCTCAGCTTGCCGCCGGCAATCTCAAGACCATAACCCCTCGCGCCGGGCAATAAAATCCAAAGAACACAGAACATCAGAACAGTTCTTCTGGCTTGATTGACTTGCATCATAGCATGAACTCAATAGAACCTTAGCCGTACGTCTTGCCGGTTTCATCCACGTACACCGTGCCCTTAGCCTGTTTTACAATCTTGACCGCCTCCGGCATATCCTCAAGCTTAGGCAGCTTGAACAGCCTGCGGCATTCGGGACACTTCACGCGACAATCTGCCGCCTGCTCTTTCAGCAACCACCCCTTACCGCAAAATGGACACCGTGCTGCAATCTGCATCGTAAAAATTCCCTGACCTGATATTTTCTCATGCCCCATAATACCAGCCGTTAACCTCCACCGCAAGCAAATCAAGTAGTCAAATCACCAAAACATACCTCGGACAGATGCTTTTTATTGATTTAGCAGGTCAAATTTGATATGATAGAGCGTGTTGGGGGGTGACCAGGTGACTAAGAAAATCTCATGTCGAATCATCGATTCCGTTCCTCTATCCGATGGTGAATCTAATCTGCATTTAGGCTGGGCTCTCGACAGCCGACTTTACGCACAGCCCGACCCATCATTACTCACCTATAACAGACGTTCAATCACCTGTGAAGCTCAGCTTGATTTGAAGGACTCAGAGAACCTCTTCGACTGCTACGTTTAGGCCCGGCTCCTAAAACCTATTTGGCTACAAACGGTGACAGTTCACGCAGCCGTTTTATAATACCCGGCACCTTTTCAATCGTGTAGTCAACTTCCTCTTCAGTGTTATAACGACTCAGGCTAAACCTCACCGAACCGTGAGCCGCCGTAAATGGTACCCCCATTGCCCGAAGAACATGAGAAGGCTCTAACGACCCGCTCGTACACGCCGAGCCGCTGCTTGCGCAGATACCGTATTTATCTAACATAAGCAAAATAGCTTCACCCTCTATATACTCAAAACTTATATTGCTCGTATTAGGAAGCCGATTCTCAGGGTCACCGTTTAATCTGCAATCGGGACAGCTTTTCATTATTTCATTTTCTAATTTGTCCCGCAAAGATTTAACTCTGTTGTTCTCCTCATCGAAGTTGCGCATCGCAAGCTCGGCTGCCTTGCCCAGACCGATTATCCCCGGCACGTTTTCCGTACCCGCCCTGCGTCCGCCTTCCTGATGTCCACCCAACATAAACGGTGTCAGCCTCGTTCCTTTACGAACATAAAGAACACCGATACCTTTCGGTGCGTGCAGCTTATGACCCGAAATACTCAGAATGTCGATTTTGCTCTTGGCAAGGTCGATTGGAATCTTGCCGACCGCCTGAACCGCATCGGTATGAAATACCACATCACGTTCTTTACACAGCTCGGCAATCCGCTCAACCGGAAACACTACTCCCGTCTCGTTATTTGCCCACATAATAGTGACAAGCGCCGTCTCTTCATCAACCTCTTTTTTGAGCTGGTCATAGTCAAGCCGACCCAGTGAATCCACGCCGACTTCAATCACTGTATAGCCGTGATTCTCCAACTGCCTGCAAGTTGACAAAACCGCTGGATGTTCGACTCTGCTGGTTATTACCTTTCTCCGCTCGGGCCTTGCCGAAAGTGTCCCCATGATTGCCGTATTGTCGCTCTCGGTGCCGCAACCGGTAAAAATCACTTCGCTAGGCTCAGCGCCTAATATTGCCGCAACCTTTTCACGAGCTTGGCGTATTTTGATTCCGACCTGTCCGCCGAAGTTATGCATACTCGAAGGATTGCCGTACAATTCACAAAAGTAAGGCCTAATCTCCTCAAGCACCTCTTCGGCGACCTTGGTCGTAGCATTATTATCGAAATAAATCGTCTGCATTATTCAACCTCTATGCTCATGCGGCTCAGCGGCCGAATCACTATCCTCTTCAACGTAAAGCTCATCTGAAACAAACTCCCTCAGCTTGGCTTCAACCACATCTTTCATCGTAAACTCGGTTAATTTACACTGAGCGCACATCCCTCTAAACGCAACGATAACCTTATCGCCCTCGACATCAATCAGCTCAATATTACCGCCGTGCGCCCGCAGCGCAGGCCGAATCTGCTCGTTTATTGTCTCCTGCACTAATTGCATCTTCTGAATATTCCTCAGCTTCCCGTGCTTTGGCGGCGGAGCCTTATGTTTCTCTTTAACCCTGTCGCCCTGTACCACCTCGATGATTCTCTCAATCTCACCTCGGCAACCACCGCAGCCGCCGCCGGCCTTGCAGTAATTCGTAACCTCATCAACCGTTGTTAAATCATTCTCACTTATAACTCTTTCGATTTCATTTTCGGTTACACCAAAGCAATTGCAGACGACTCTTCCTTCAAGCTCATGCTTCTTTGTCCCGCCGCTTCGGTAATTCTCGATAGCCGCCTCAAGTGCTTCTCTGCCCATCACCGAGCAGTGCATCTTCTGTTCAGGCAGCCCGCCAAGATATTCTGCTATATCTTTATTAGTCACTTTAGCCGCCTCTTCTAACGTCATACCATTTATTATCTCGGTCAGCACAGAAGATGTAGCTATCGCGCTGGCACAACCAAAAGTTTTGAATTTCGCTTCTTTGATTCTGCCGTTCTCATCGAGCCTGAACGTCAGCTTCAATGCATCACCGCAGGCTAAAGAGCCGACCTCACCCACACCGTCCGGATTTTCCACTTCCCCGACGTTACGCGGATTGAAAAAATGGTCCCTGACCTTATCAGTATACTCCCACATATCTTTTTACCTCTGACTCACGGTAAGTGATTGTTCGAAGTCAGCTATTATATCATCTATATTCTCAGTCCCAACTGAAACTCTGACATAATCTTCAGTCACTCCCGCTGCAAACTGTTCAGCTTCGTTCAACTGCTGATGCGTCGTACTGGCCGGATGAATCACCAATGTCTTACTATCGAGGATATTTGCAAGATGACTGGCCAGCTTAACGCTGTTTATAAATTTAACACCAGCCGCCTTGCCGCCCTTGATTCCGAATCCCAGAATAGCTCCCTGACCGTCAGGCAAATATTTCTTCGCCAGTTTATAATCCGCATGCGATTCCAGACCCGGATAATTCACCCATTCGACCGCGTCTTGTCTTTCAAGCCACTTCGCAAGAGCCAAAGCATTCTCGCAATGTCTCGGCACACGCAGATGTATCGTCTCAAGCCCCTGTAAAAACAAAAACGCATTGAATGGTGACATGCATGCACCCAAATCACGCAAAAACTGAACTCGCGCTTTTATGATATAAGCTAAGTTGCCGAAGCTCTCCACATATTTAATGCCGTGATAGCTCGGGTCAGGTTCCGTTAGCTCCGGAAATTTACCGTTGGCCCAGTCGAATTTGCCTGAATCTATTACAATACCACCAATGCTTGTACCGTGCCCGCCGATTATCTTCGTGCAGCTGTGAACGACTACGTCGATGCCGTGTTCAATAGGCCGAAATAGAATCGGCGAGGCTACCGTATTATCGCAGAACAGCGGCAGAGAGTTTTTATGAGCAATCTCCGCAATCTTTTCATAATCGAGAATATCATTCTTGGGATTACCTATCGTCTCGATATACAACAAGCACGTATTGTCCTTGATTGCTTTGGCGAAATTTTCCGGCTCCTTCGGGTCAACGAATGTAACTTCAATCCCGAGCTTTGGTAGTGTCCGACTAAATAAAGTCACCGTCCCGCCGTAAAGTGAGCTTGACGAAACAATATGACCGCCGCAGCTGCATATATTCAGAATCGCGTTCGTAATCGCCGCCATGCCCGATGAAAACGCGAGCGCTCCGACCCCGCCTTCCATAGCCGCTACGCGCTTCTCGAGAACATCCGTAGTCGGATTCATTATCCGCGTATAAATGTTACCGAATTCTTTCAAACCAAACAAATTGGCTGCATGCTCCGTATCCCTGAATACATAACTTGTTGTCTGGTAAATAGGCACGGCTCTGCTAAGCGTATCTCTATCGATTTTCTGTCCACCATGCAGTGCCAACGTTTCAAGATGATAGTTTTGCTCTGGCATCTGTTTTTGCCCTTTAATCCGAAGGAAGTATCTCAACCATCCTGTCCAAAGACCTTTTAGCCCTGGTTCTTATTTGCTCGTCAATCTTTATCTTCCGGAATATCTACGATTCTTATACAGACGG